>PMZC01000052.1 GCA_003170555.1 Deltaproteobacteria bacterium | reverse complement strand
CCTGGCCCTCGTCTTCGACGGCCTGGACACTCTCGCCGATCTCCGTCTCAACGGGGAGTTGCTCGGCAGCGCCGACAACATGTTCCGGACATGGCGCTGGGACGTCACGGGTCTGGTTCGGCCCGGCAAGAACGAGCTGGCAGTGGTCTTCCGATCGGCGGTTCGCGCGGGCGCTGAAATGGATGCGATCCGGCATCTCGATGCGGCCAACGACCAGCTGACCGGCGCGCCGCTCGTGCTCAACACCAGCTTCAACGTGCAGGGCGAACCGATCGTGGCCGCGCCCGACGACGCGGTGCGCTGCTTTCTCGGCACGGGCATCGACGCGCTGGCGCTCGGCGATTACCTGGCGGTGAAACCATGAGCCGAAACCGGAAACTGCTCTTCGGGACCTCGACGCTGCTGGCGCTGTTCGTGGTGCTGGAAATCGCGCTGCGGCTGTTGGGCTTCAACTACGATTCGTTTTTCACCCAGGCGTTCTGGTGGAAGCGCTTCGCCGCCAATCCGATCTACGAACGCGACCCCGCGCGTTTCTGGCGGCTGCGGGCCTACGCCAACAGCGACCTGAATCCCGAAAGCCGCGACACCCAACTGATCAACAGCATGGGCTTTCGCGACGATGAGTTTGCGCGCGCCAAGGCGCCCGGCGAACTGCGCGTGATCACGATGGGCGATTCGTGCACCTTCGGCGACGGCGTGGCCAACTGGGAGACGTACTCCAACGTACTGGAGGAAATGCTGGGCAAGGCGCTGCCCGGCAAGAAGGTGCAGGTGATCAACGCGGGCGTGCCGGGGTATACCTCGTACCAGGTCCGCACCTATCTCGAACACGAGTTGCTGCCCTATCAGCCCGATCTGGTCGTGGTCTACGTCGGCTTCAACGACAACGTGCCGGCGGTCAACGGCATCACCGACGCGCAGCGCGGCGTCGTCAGCCGCTCGGTCTGGACGATCCAGAGCGTCTTCGGTTCGCTGCGCTCGTACCAACTGCTCAAGTACCTTTTGCTGCGCGTGAAGCAGCGCATGTTCCCCGGCGTCGATCCGCAGGAGAAGAACCCCGAAGGGCCGGAGAACCAGATCTTCCGCGTGTCGTTCAAGGACTACATCAGCAACTTCCTGGCCATCAAGAAGCTGGGCGAGCAGCACGGCTTCCGGATGCTGCTGTTCACGCTGCCGCACAAATTCACTTACGAACCCGAACGCAACAAGTACATTCGCCAGGCCGCGATGCAAGGACATATCCCGTTGCTCGACTTGTTCGCCTTCATGAAAAAATACGAGGCGCAGGGCGAGGATCTCTACACGGAAGACGGCGGTCACCCCAACGTGCTGGGCCATCGCCGGGTGGCCGAGGCGATCTTCGGCAAGATGAAGGAAATGGGATTGATCCCGGCCGACGCCGAGGCGCCCGCGGCGACCGCAACGCCCGCGCCGCCGACCAAGCGGGAGAATATCGGTACGTTCTGACGCGACGGCTTACAGCGGCAGGATCGCCACGTTGTCCAGCACATAGTACGTGATGTTGCCCGAGCCGGATGACTGCGACTGGAAGCGCAGCTTGATGGAATGGTTGCGGTAGGCGGTCAGATCCGTCTGTTTGACTTCGGTGAGCCAGCGATTATGCGCGTCGTGTTTCGTGAACGTGTACAGCGGGTCGCCGATCACGTTGTTGGCGTTGTCGAGCAGCTCGACGGTCAAGGTGTTGTCGTCGGCGTCCGACGAGCCGTAGGCATACCACCAAATGTAAATCTCAAATTCGACGAGAACGCTGGTGGCGTCGCTCGGGACGAGGAACTCCTGTCCGAGGGTCATCGTCTTCGCGCTGTCGTCCATCAGCGCGGCCCAATCGCCGGAAGGCAATGGTTTAAAGGTGCTCGGAATCGCGGTGGTAATAATATCCGACGGGCTTTGGTTCCAACTATCGCCCTGGTTTTCGAAATCGCCGTTGACGATCAGGCCGCTGTCGAACGACGTGTCGTCGTCACCCGTCGTGTCGTCGTCGACCGGACTGCCGACCTCGGTGAACGCGCCGTCCAACGTGTTGCTGGTCGCGCCGCAGACATCCGTCAGCCCGATTTTAAACGTGTGTTCGCCCGAGGCCAGCACCGACAGATCGGGCAGGTAGAAGACGCCGCGATACCCGCCGACGCCCTGGCACGAAAGATCGCCCGGCAGCTTTTTCACCGCCGCGAAGTCGCCGCCGTCGATCGACCACCAGATGCTGCCGCCGCCCAGATTGCAGTCGGAGTCCTGATATTGAATCCAGACCTTCAGTTCGTCGCTGGGGTGGACGGTCGGCGGGTCGGTGACCTGATTCCCGTTCAGAAAATATCTCAGGTTGCCGATCTGCGGCCGGTGGTTGCCCTTGCACTCGTTGGCGGTGATGGCGACCGGGTCGCTGCACCCGACCACGGCGTACAGCGCCGCGCCCACGATCAGCAAGCCCGCGCACAGCAAAAACAGCCTAGCCCGCATGTTTCGACTCCCCGATCTCGATGAAACGCCGCTCGGCCCCGGGTTTCTAGCTAATCGAATATGCTGAACCGCCGGCCAAAAGTCAATCGGCGACGCTCTTGACCCGGCCAAACGGTTATGTTAACGAAACTGCGAACTTGGCGGCAGCCCGATGGGGTGAGACAACCAATACCTGAAGGTGGAGGATAACCATGAAACTTCGTTTGTTGTTCATTTTGCTTTTGGTCACAGCTCTGGCGGCCGGCGTTGCGTTGTTCGCCTGCTCCAGCAGCAGCGGCNNACACCACCGCCGACGACGACACGTCCGGCAATCCGTGGGTCAACGGCGGCTTTGACGTCGCGACCTGGGAACCGTGCGCCGGCGTGGGCTGCACGGCCGCCGTGTATGCGTCGGTGAGCAAGGCGTATAGCATCCAGCAGTACAGCAACAAACCGGCGGCCGGCACGCCGATCGCCCAGTTGTTCGCCTGGCAAATCGACGGCGCCCAGGGCGTGGGCGACGTTGACCTGACCATCAGCTCGGGACGCGCCGCAATCACGACCTTCGTGATGATCTATGTCAACGCCACGGTGGTCGGGACCAGCATCAATTACGATGCGCTGTACATCAGCACCGGCGGCACGATGCACATCACGCAGATCGGCCAGACGACCGGCGCGGCGTTCGCCGGCAGCTTGGACGACGTAACCTTCACCGAGGCCACGCTCAACGGCAACCAGATTACGATCAACTTCGGCGGCAAGACCGGTCACGTCGGTCTGGATAACGCTACGGGAACGATCATCTCGCTGCCCCTCGAATAATTTCAGCGTTCAAGAAAAAGGCTCTCCGGCAACGGGGAGCCTTTTTTGTTTGGNNGCGGGGGGAGAGCCGCCGCACGCGTCAGCATCTTGCATTCTCCCTCCGCAATACGGAGGGAGGTTGGGGGAGGTCGTGTGACGACCGCGACAGCTTTCCACAAAATTCCGGGTAGAACCTCTTTTAGATGAACGACACGTAGTTCGTGGTCTTGAGCGCCGGGCTTTTCACGTGCAGGAAGTAGCGGAAGCCGGTGAGCCAGCTGAAGCCGAAGATGCGCTTTTCGTTGGTCAGGCCCAGCAGCAGCGCCAACGGCGTCAGCACCGCCGCCCAGCGCGAACGGAGCAGGCGCAGGATCGTCGTCTTCGGCAGTCGCCAGCGCAGCAGCAGATGCCACAGGCGATAGAGCCGCGTCGTCTCCGCCGCGTCGCGCCTTTTGAAAATGCTCTCCGCCGGCCAATGCGGCAGGTCATCCAATTCGTAGATGCGCTTGTCGTAATCGGCGGCCAAGAAGCCTTCGTCCATCATCTTCCGCGTCAACGCGCTTTTGGGAAACGGGACTAGCCCGGCGACGCGCGTGTGGTCGCTGCCGAGCTCGCGGTTGAGCAGCAGAGTGTCCACGTCGCCCGCCGGCGATGACCACGGCAGACCGAGGATGTTGAACGTCACCAGCCGGATGCCCGCCTGCTTCACCAGCGCCGCCGCCGCGACGATCTGCGCCGTGGTCACCGGCTTGTTCAAGAGGCGGACGCGCGCGTCCTCGTCGGCGATCTCGACGCCCATCGCCAGCACGCGGCAGCCGCCGTCGCGCAACAGGCGCACCGTGCGCTCGGTGATCGTCGTGGCGAACACGTTGCACGAAAACGGCAGCGCGACCGCGCGGCGGTAAGCGTCGACGAACGATTCGAGCCACCCCTCGCCGCTCGAAAACAGGTCGTCGGAAAAGTGCACGATGTCGAGCCGGCAGCGGCGGCGTACGTCGTCGATCTCGCGGCAAATGCGCGCCGGGCTCTTGCGCCGGAAAAAGCCGCGCGGCCCGACCAGGCCGCGATACGCCGGGTTGAAGCAGAAGCCGCACGCATTCAAGCAGCCGCGGCCGGTGGCGAACTTCTTCCAGGGGAACGCCGAGAGAAACGGATAGCGGTAGTAGATTTCGCGGTCGGGCAGCGCGAGGTCGTCGAGGGTTTCGACGAGCGGCCGCAGCGGATTGACGCGCTCGCCCTCGCCTTCGCGCACGATCAGGTTGGGTATCGCCGACGGGTCGCGCCGCTCGCGCACCGCCGCGAGCAAATCAGTGACCACGCCCTCGGCCTCGCCCGCAAAGGCGTAATCAACGTGCGGCCGATGCACCACATTGGGGAAAAAGGTCGGGTGCGTGCCGCCCAAAACCGTCGGCGCGGCCGTCGCCGATTTCGCCAGCGCCGCGAGCGCGAGCGCCGAGTTGTGGCCGAGCAGATCGGCCGGAATGACGACGAGGTCGGGCGCGAACGCACGCAGTTCGTCCGCCAGCCGCCGCTCCTCGCGCCGGATGAGCAGCCGCGTCGTCACGCCGAGATCGCGCAGATGTCCCGCGAGGTCGCACAACCCCAGCGATTCGTTGATCGCGTTGCCTTGCAGGAAAGCCACGCGCGCGGTGGAAGGCGACGACGCACTCACTGGTCGTACCAATCCGGCTTGACCATGCCGACGTAATCCGACAATTGCGTTTTGCGCCGCGTCGAACGCGAAGGCCGCACGCGGTCGAGCACGTAATCCCAACCCACGCGCAGGCTGACCAGCAGCCACCAGAGGTACATGCGCCGGCGGTAGGTGTGGGGCGACAGCACGCCGCGCAGAATGCGCCACGGGTTCAGGTAGCGCGAGTTCATTTGCCAGATTTTGTATTCGAGTTCCGCGCGCGTCATGGCGTCGGTGCGCATCACCGGCGTCATCCAGTCGTAACGCGTGAAGTCGGTGATCTCCAGCCGCCCGTCGCGTTGCGCCTCGTTCCACAGCGCCGTGCCGGGGACCGGCGTGAGCGGATGAAACGCCGGATAATCCGGGTCGATGCTTTCCACATACGCCAGCAGGCGGTCGAGGCTTTCCGGCGTATCTTGCGGCAGGCCGACGATGAACGTCGTCTGCAAAAACAGCGACGGGTATTTCTTGCGCAGCTTGCGCACCAGCGCCGTCGTGCGATCCACCTGGATGTTGTGCTTCCGCAGTTCGCGCAACTCGGCGTCGTCGGCGCGCTCCATGCCGATGCAGATGTGCGTCAGGCCGGCGCGCATCAGCTTGGCGAACAGGCCCGACTCCTCGTCGCGCGCGAGCAGATCGGCGCGCATGAAGGCGAACCAGACCACGTCGAGCGGGCGGCGCAACAACGCGTCGGCGAAGGCGTCGCTCCATCTTGGTTCGACGTTCCACGTGTCGTCGACGAAGACGATGCACGATTTGCCGTAGCGCCGGCGCAGCGTTTCCATTTCGTCGACCACCGGCCCCACCGAACGCGTGCGCCAACGCGGCCGCAGCGTTTCGCCGGGCGGTTCGCCGTCGCGCCGCGCCATCTGCAGCCAGCACGCGCAATACGCGCAGCCGTCCACGCAGCCGCGGCTATGGTGCATGGTGACGCCGCCGGGCGAAAACAAATAGCGCGCCGCGCCGTAGCGCTCCATCGGCAGCAGGTCGTAGGCCGGGAACGGCAGGTCGTCGAGATTGGCGATCAGTTCGCGCCGCGCGGTGTAGCGCATGCCGCCGCCGCCGTCGGGCAACGCAAGACCGGCGACATCGCTGACCTCGCCGCCGCCGGCCAGCGTGTCGAGCAGTTCGCCGAAGGTGCGTTCGCCCTCGCCGCGCACGATGGCGTCGATCGGGTAGTTCGCGAACGCATGATCGCACGCGTGCGAAAAATGTACGCCGCCGGCGACGGTGAAGATGTGCGGATCAATCGACTTCGCCAGCCGAAACACGCGGCCGCTTTCGTGTTGATAAAGCGTTTCGCTGTCGCCCGCGCAGACGACCTGCGGCTGCAGTTCGCGGATCGTGCGCTCGAGACCGCGCCAACCCAGGCGCGACGGCAGGCAATCGATCAGCGTCACCGCGTGCCCGCGCCGCCGCGCTTCCGCGCCGAGATATACGATGGCCTGCGGCAGCAGGTAGTTGTCCTGCTCGTTCATATACGGCCACAGATATTTCGGTGGGCGCACCAGCAGCACGCGCATTTACAGCCGCCCTCGGAAAAGTTGGCGCAGCAGAATCGACGCGCCGTTGACGATCTGCTTCAGGCCGATGGAGCGGATCACGAACACATGTTTGAAGATCATTTTCGGCCGCATGTAAAAGCGCCACGTCGCCCAACGGTGCAGGCGCTGCAACTCGCGCGCGGTCAGGCCGGCGGGCACGTACGGCAGCGCGTCGGGGTCCGGGTTGAACGTGGTGAACTTGCCCCAGTCGCCGGGTTGGATGCGCCCTTCGCGCACCAGGTTGTCGTAGAGTTCGGAGCCCGGCAGCGGAATGGTGATGCCGAATTTCGCGAAGTCGATATCGAGCTCGCGCGCGAAGTCGATCGTGCGGCGGGTCATCGCCGCCGTCTCGCCCGGCAGACCGAGCATGAAGAACGCGGAGATTTGCAGCCCGGCCGCCCGCGCGGCGCCGATCGCGCGGCGCGCATCATCGGTGGTGAAATTCTTGCCGACGCCCGCCAGCAGTTCATCCACCCCGCATTCGACGCCGAAGAGAATGCGCTTGCACCGCGCCGCCTTCATCGCGCGGCACATCTCTTCGTCGATCACATCGACGCGCGTTTCGCTGGTCCACCACCACTCGCCGGGGATGCGGCGCGCGCGAATCGCCTCGCAGGTCGCCAGGCCGTGCTTCTTGCTCAGTGGAAAAATCGGATCGACGAAGCCCACGTGCCGAATGCCGAACTCGCGGACCAGCCATTCGACCTCGGCCGCGATGTTGTCGGGCGAGCGCGTGCGTACGCGATTGCCCTGGTAGCCCAGCGCGCAGAACTTGCAGCGGAACGGGCAGCCGCGCGTACCCAAAATCGAAAGGCACGGCTTGGCCACCGTGACGAACGGCAGAAAGGTGTAGCGCCGCCAAGGGAACAGATCCCACGCCGGTCGCGGCAGCGCATCGAGGTCTTCGATGAGCACCGGCGGCAGGTTCGCACGCACGCCGTCGCCGTTGCGCGTGCTGACGCCGGGCGGCGGCTCGCCGAGTTTGCCGTCGACCAGCGCCTGCGCCAGTTTCGGAAAAACGACCTCGCCCTCGCCGTGCACCACCGCGTCGCCGGCGCCTTCGCGGAGCAGGTCTTCGTGAAAGAGCGCGGCGTGCAGATTGCCCAGCACGACCTTGGCGCCCGTGCGTTCGCGAATCGCCCGGCCGAGCGCGGCGGTGGACATCGCCGTCGGCGTGAGCATCGACAGGCCGACCACGTCGGCGCGCCATTCGCGCGTGAGCTCCACCACGCGATCGACGGAATGGTTGTTCACGAAGTTGTCGAGCACGCGGATTTCATGCCCGGCCGCGCGACACGCCGCGGCGAGGTAGGCCAGCCCGATGCTCGGCATCGGCTCCATCAAGCTTTGGTATTCGCCGAAGCCGGCGGCGACATCCATGCCCGGGTTGATGAGGAAGACGCGCGCCACCGCTTACTCTTTCCTCGCGATCGCGCACAGCACGCGCGCCAGATCGCGCGCCAGCGGATGCTCGCGGCACAGGTTCTCGACGGCGACGATGCGCTCGACATACGCCGGATCGTCGAGCCGCCGGTCGTCCATCGCCTGCCAGAAGGCGCCCTCGGCGAGATAGTGCGAGCCGGCGAGATGCATGTTGCGCCAGCCGCAGCCGGTCAGCAATTCGGCCACGGCCGCACGGTCGTAATAACGCACCCAGCGGTCGTGCGCCAGGAACAGCGGATTACCCGCCAGCACCGCGGCCAGTTGCGCCGGCTCCATCGCCTGGCCGCACAACGCGCCGGGCTGCGCTTCAACGGAAAGCAGGAGCGGCGCGCCGGGCTTGGCGACGCGGGTCAGCCGCTGCAACGCCGCCGGGGCCTCCGCCGTGTAGCACAACACCTCGACGGCGCAGATCAGATCGAACGACGCCGCCGGCAATTCGTCGAGCCAGGCGAAATCGGCCCACTGTAGATCGACGTTGCCCAGCTTCGCCTCGCGCAAATGACTTTCGCACGCGTCCAACGGCGACGGGCAGGCATCGAACGCGGTCACATGCGCGAAACGCTTCGCCAGCGGCAGCGTGAAGCGGCCGACGCCGCACCCGGCATCGAGCACGTGCGCGTCGATTGCAACGCTCTCGATCGCCGGCCAAAAGAAATCGAGGTACAGCCGCGTGGACAATTGCTTCAGATGAAAGAAGGGCGAATCCGAATTGAGGAAATCCATCGCTCGCGGGTCGGCGGCGAAGGCGCGTTCCAGGCCGACGATATTGTGCAAGCCCGGATCGGCGGCCAGCATGGCTTCTGCTTCGCGGGAGTCATCGAATAACGCGGCGAGGCGGCCTGAGGCGACACGATTCAAGTGAAGTCGGTTCATCGCGCCCTCTGAACGTTCCTACACGTTCAGCCCAGCGAGTTTGCCTGCTGTCACACACGTCCCCCGCCGCCGGTCGAAAAACCGGCCGTGCCCGCTCTCAACTAGCGAGAAGGAGGATTCGGTCTGGGTTTCGGCGAAGGGCGCCACTTCATCGGCTTCTCCTGGTGCGCGTTTGTCTGATTGGAAGGATACCGGTTGTATGAAACCCTGTCAACGAAAGAATCGCTGCCAACCCCATTCGTGATTACCGCCGACGCACCGGTGAAAAGCGCCGGACCGCCGCCCGCAATCAGATCAACTTCATCTGCAAGCTTGGCGCATCCGAGAACCGTTCATCTATTGTCTTGTGCTCGAGACGTTGTCGAAGATCAGGCGGGCATTGCAAAAGAAAGGATTCCCAGTCCGTTTCGTTGCTCAGTTCAGAAAAAGCTTTCGTTGGGACGTTGTACACCACCACTTTCTTTTGCCGCCAAATCAGGCGGAGCACATTGAGCAGCGTACCGACGCTCGAACCATCCCAGATCATGAACCCGAGCGACGCCTCGTACGCCATGAGGCGATCCTTGGTCGCGTAGAAATCAAAGTCTCTCTTTTTGGAGTTGACCGCGACGGCGCGGGTGGGCCATCCACCAACATTATTTCGACAGTCACTTCCCGCGCAGAAGACCTCGACGAGCTCGTAACGCTTGTCTTGCAGATAAGACTGCACCGCCTTGTCGACACCGTTGGCGTCACCAACCAGAACATGAAGTCGTTTCTCGACCATCATGTCGATTTTTCGCCGAACGTCGGCGCTGAGCCGGCTGATCTTGCGTGATCCGCCAATGAAGACCTTGGTCATCGGTTGCTCCGCGTGCGGGTGAGCGTCAGAGCATAAACGTCGATGGCGCCGCCTTGATCCAGGATGAGAGAAGTGATCACATTCATCGTCGCACCGGAGCGGAACAAATCGTCAAAGAGCAGAACTCGTTTGCCTTCCGTTTTTTCCCGGCTGGCCGTATAAGCTCCATCGAGCAACCGCATTCTCTCGTTGAAGTCATCAACGTCCTTCATTTCTTTTGGTACTCGACTCGCCGTCACCGCATCAAAGACCGCCGGAATCCCGAGGCGGTTGCTGAACTCCTCGACCAACAAAATCACCGGTTGTAAATTTCTCGGTCTCGACGGTGGAACGGGTACGATGAGGTCCGGTTCGACCTGCCACCATTCGATGAAGGCGACCGCCGTTTCGACAAGTTTCGGTACGACGGACAAATCTCCGTCGTACTTAAGCTGTTTGAGACATTCTCCCATCGCCGACCGCTCGTTTTCAAAGCGGGGATGACCATACTCATCCTCGCCCAGACAAACGCTTTTTACTGTCTGAATATCGAGCGCGTACCCTTCACGCCATCGACCGGGTATTCTCGTCGGGTGAATTTCCATCGTCTTTGAGGCCTCCGCCGAACCTCTTTTCGATGTCGACCCAGTCAGTCGCGAATCCCTTTTCTATCGCCTTTTTTGATTCTAACGCTCTGGTCGTGAACCCACAAGGCAAACCTCCCAACAGGTACAAAACACTCAACGCTTCCAAGGCTTGCAGATTCCGCGATTCGGCGATAAAGAGCCCCTGTCTTTCGCGGGAGGCGAGATCGTGCGCAAGGACGAGTTGTTCGACGTGGCCAGTCAGCGCGACGAGAGTGGGGAGACGAATTGAAAGTGTGTCGGATCTCGTCGACTCTCGGCTTTCTCACCTCGGCCTCGTTGCAGATTTTTTAATGGGACCTCGGCCATCGGCGGCGCAGCGGACGCCCTTGTCGTCGAGGCGAATCCCCTGTCGCCATTCCTGTCGCTCCCACGCGCGCAACTGTTCGCGCTTGGTGTACCAGGAACCACCCCGCGCGATGAAATGGTATTGAGGCAGTGGCGCGACCGAGGCCACCCATTCCTTGACGTTTCCCGCCACGTCGAGCAGGCCGTACGGGCTTCGATCCTCCGGAAATCTTCCCACGGGAGCGGTGTAGGCGTAACCATCGGACCATGTCGGGTCGGCCCAATTCATCGTGCATTCCGCGCCGCAGACGTTGGCGACCGGTTTTAACGGGGCGTCGTTTCCCCAGGGGTAAAGGCGACCGTCCTTGCCGCGCGCGGCCTTTTCCCATTCGTATTCGGTGGGCAGCCTCTTTCCCGCCCAGAGGCAATATCGCTCGGCCTGCTTGAAGGTCAGCAGGGCGGGATGATCCGGTTCGCTGCTGCCGGGCATGTGCGGAAAATTCGTCGGGGGCAGGCATTGCTTTTCGGCGACGCATCGATTGTATTCGGCGTTTGTCACTTCGTCGCGATCGATGTAGAACGCGCCGATGTTTCTTGTCTGAAAAGGCAGACACGCGTCCGGAGAGTCCTCGCAGCCGATGATCGCCTTCCCGGCGGGAATCTTGATCATGTCCGAGGTGTCCGGTTTGCGTTCCGTGATCCCGCTACGGATGTCCGATATCAGTTTTTCGCGAAGCGAATTCGTCCAATCCCGCTGGCTCTCAACCGGTCCGTACACCTGGATTGTCATGTCAATAGCGGCTTTCGGTGGTGCGTCTAGTGAGGGCCTATTGCTCGTTTTCCCCGAGCATCCGCCGGACCAGCCAATGAACGACAGAACGACAAACGCGCAAAGCGTGACGCGCGGCGGGCGAATTCCGGGGACGACATACTTAGTTACTGAGCTTCGTTCCGGGGATATGGCGGATATTATTTCCCGCACCTTGGTGAACAACGTTCCGGCCATGGCGCCCTCCCGTTTCGCGTCGGCGGATAGCCAGCAACTCCATCTCGCCGTCGATCATATCACGGACTTCTGATCGTCAAGAAAAAACTCCGCCGGCGGAATGTTACCAAGGAGAAGGTTGGCGCGGTCAAGAGAAAAATACGCGAGCACCATCCACGAGCAGTCTTGAGCGTCCCGCGCCCCTTGCACGCCTGTTGGTTCGGCGCTAGAACTCCGCCTGTCTTTCGCAGGAGGCGAGAACGTGCGCAAGGACGAGTTGTTCGACGTGGCCAGTCAGCGCGACGAGCGCAACATTCCCATCGACAAGGTCGGGGTGAAGAACATCCGCTATCCGATCCGCGTGCTCGACCGCGCCAACGGCACGCAGCATACCGTGGCCACGTTCAACATGTACGTCGACCTGCCGCACCACTTCAAAGGCACGCACATGAGCCGCTTCGTCGAGGTGCTCAACGAGCATCACGGCGAAATCTCGGTGCGCAACTTCTTCAAACTGCTGGCCGACATCCGCAAACACCTCGACGCCGAAACCGCCCACCTGGAAGTGGAGTTCCCCTACTTCGTGGAGAAGGAATCGCCGGTCAGCGGCGCGCGCGGGCTGATGGAATACGCCTGCCGCCTGTCCGGCTCGCGCAAAAAAGGCGAACGCGATCTGGTGATCACCGTGCAGGCGCCGGTCACGACGCTGTGCCCGTGCTCGAAGGAACTCGCCGAGCGCGGCGCGCACAACCAACGCGGCGAGATCCGCATCAGCTACCGCATGAGCCGGTTCATCTGGATCGAAGAGATCATCGAAATCGCCGAGCAAAGCGCTTCGAGCGCGGTGTATTCCGTCGTCAAGCGCGAGGACGAAAAGTTCGTCACCGAGCACGCCTACGATCACCCGGTGTTCGTCGAGGACGTGGTGCGCAACGTCGCCGAAAAGCTCGACGCGCTGGACGGCGTGACGTGGTACACGGTCGAGGTGGAGAACTTCGAATCGATCCACAACCACAGCGCGTACGCGTACGTGGAGCGTGACAAGAGAGGCTGAAAGACTGATAGACTGGGAGACTGGAAGGTAGGAAAGGACCGCCACTTCCCTTCCGGTCTTTTAGCCTTTCAGCCTTTCAGTCTTCCAGCCTTTCAGCCTAACTAGTTCTCCCCTAGTTTCTGCCGAATCACATCTACCTTATGGCTGGCGCTGGTCGGCTTGTCGCGGCGGTCGTCGATGGTGATGCTGGTCGAAACGCGCCCGGCGCCGGCGGCGAAGCCGGCTTCGTGCATGGCGCGGATCGCGGCGAAAATCTCGTCGAGACCGCCTTCGAGAATGGTCGCCATCGGCGTGAGCTGGTGTTTGACGCCGGTGGCCCGCAGCGCCTTCTGCACCTCGACCACGTAATCGGATAGCGACGTCGTTTTCGTCCCGATAGGGATGACGGTGATCTGAGCGATGGCCATGGTATGCCTCCTTGGTTCCCTCTCTGACCATAGGCTAACTCTCGCCGGCGCTTTTGGCGAAAAAAAAGTTGCGGATGCGATATTTGTGGTACAATTACTGCCAGACAGCTTACGGGAGGGCGGTCATGTCGAGCAATCATTACTCGAGAATCGTCGGGCTGGTTGTCACCACGGTCATTCTGGCGGCATGGGGCGCGTATTCGCCGGCCGCGGCCGATTGGGGCGAGAACTGGACGGCCACCTACAACTGGCAGGGCGCGTCGCAGGACACGGCTTTCGCGATTGCGATCGGCCCGGACGGGAACGCGGTGGTGACCGGGCCGAGCTACTTCCTGGAAGTGAACGGCTACTACTTCTCCTGGCGGAACGCACGCTTCACCACCGCCAAGTACGACGCCGCCGGGCAGCTTCTCTGGGTGGCGCAATACCACTACGACAACGAAGGCAATCACATGCCGGAGGCGCAGGTGATGGACGCCGAAGGCAATGTCGTGGTCGTCGGCGGCTCATGGAACGGCGAGAATGACTACGACTTCGCCACCGTGAAGTACAACCCCGACGGCGAACAACTGTGGGCGGCTCGTTGGGCCGGTCCGGCCTACGACGATGTGCCCCACGCGGCGGCCATCGACGGCGCGGGCGACGTCTACGTGTCCGGCGCCTCGTCCGACGACGTCTACGGCAACAACATGGAAGCCGTGACGGTGAAGTACGATCCCGACGGCAACGAACTCTGGGTGCAGAAATATCCGGACAACAACTACTACATCGACGCGGGCAGCGTGATCGCCGTGACCCAGGCGGGTGAGGCGTACGTCGGCATTCCGGGCGCGATCATCCTCAAACGGGACACCGACGGCGCGCTGCTGTGGAACGCCCAGCGCCCCGCCGAGGAAGTCTGCGCCCTCAAGCTCGACGGCGACGGGAACCTGTTGGTCGGGGGAGACAAGTCCGGCGGCGGCGCCGGCTTCCTCGCCAAGTACACGGCCGCCGGCGATCTGATTTGGAACCGCGAGTTTCCCGCGGTCCAACGGAGCGGACCGACCCGGGGAGCGGGATGCGGCTACGTTTTCGACATGGCGGTCGACGGCGACAACAACACCTATCTGACCGCGGCCGGTGACTTCGTGGCCAAATACGACGCCGACGGTCAGCAGGTTTGGCGCGCGACCGATGATTCCTTCGCTCCTCGCGCCCTTTTCGTCGATCAAGCGGAAAACCTGTCGGCCGCCGGAAACTTCATCACCGGCGCCGTCGACAACCCGCTCGACGACTACCTGGCCGTAGCCCGCTACGACGCCGACGGCAACGTGCTGGAAACGGCCTCGCACGTGTCAGCGTACGGGTCCGACGCAGCCGATCTGGCGGTCGATTCCGCGGGCCGCGCGTGGGCCGCCGGCGGACTGTGCGTGTTCGGCGTCAACAACGTCCCCCACATGCCGCCGTGCTGGACTTGGGATTTCCTGATCGTGCAGCTCGGCGACTCCGCATCGCCCGACGATGATCTCGTTCCCGATGACGACGCCGCGCCCGACGACGACGCGACGGCCGATGACGACGCGGCCGACGACGACGCCCAGAACTCTCCCGCGCCGGACAACGGAAGTTCGTCGGTCACCGGCTGCGGTTGCTAGCACCGGCGAAGCTCGAACGCGCGGATTTCCCAACCTTGCGGAATATTTAGCCGTTCAACAATAACCTTCCCTTTTCCCAACGGTTTTGCTAAATAAGTGAAAGAGATTATTCAGGTAAGCGAGCCTGATGAAGACTTGTCCATTCTGCGGCAAAGGGAACGAGGACCAGGCGACGGTCTGCAAGTGGTGCGGCTCGGCCATGCCGCAAAAGACCACCCTGGGCGCACCGCGCTTGCCGGTCATCGAACCCGGCAACGTATTGGCCGGGCGTTACCGCATTCTGACCGAGGTAGGCAAAGGCGGCATGGGCAAGGTTTATGCCGCCGAAGAGGAAAGCCTCGGCATCCGGCGCAACGTCGCGATCAAGATCATGCCGCCGCAACTGATGCTCGACGAAGGCCTGATGAGCCGGTTCCGCGAAGAGATCAAAATCGCGGCGCAGCTCGACCATCCGAACATCGTGCCGATCTACAGCCTGGGCGAGCACCAGGGCGTGTACTTCTACGTGATGAAGCTGCTGGACGGCCAGACCGCGTATCAGCGGATGAAATTGCGGGGCCCGTTCGCCGACGATGAGTTGCGAAAAACCATCGCGCCGATCGCCCGCGCGCTGCACTACGCGCACAGCAAGGGCGTCATCCATCGCGACGTGAAGAGCAACAACATTCACATCAGCCGCGACGGGAACATCATGCTGATGGATTTCGGCATCGCCCGCACGCGCGAGAGCCGCGACATCACCCTGCCCGGTCAGATCGTCGGCACCGCGGAGTACATGAGCCCGGAACAGTGGTACGGCGAGGTGGACGGCCGCAGCGACCTCTACAGCCTGGGCGTGGTCTTGTACGAACTGGCCACCGGGCGCTACCCGTTCACCAGCAAGAACACCTACGAATTGATGAAGATGCACCAGGAGATGCCGCCCGAGCCGCCGCGTCTCTTCGCGCCGGGCCTGACGCCGGGGCTCGAGGCCATCATTCTGCGTTGCCTGGAGAAAGATCCGCACCGGCGTTTCGCCAACGGGCAGGAATTGGCCGAGGTGCTCGAACGATCGCCGGCCGCGCCGCCCGGAGAGGCCGCCGCCGCGCCGTCCGATCCCTACGAAATCTCGACGCCGGCCAGGGAAAGCTCCACCGAGGTCCGCAACGCGCCGCACGAAGAGTTGTCCGACGAGGAAAAGGACCTCTGGCGCCAAAGCGCGCAAGCGGACGAGTTCTATTCGCGCGGTGAACTCGACAAGGCGCTCGCGCTGATCGACAAGCTGGACAAACGCTACCCCGACCGCCAGCAGCTTCTCAGCCGCCAAAAGATCTATTACGACATGCAAAGTCTGATCAACCAAAGCCTGACCCACGCCGAGCAGATGATGGAGCAAACGCGTCCGCGGCAGGCCATTGCGGACTACGAGCGCGTCCTGCAGCACTATCCGATGGCCGCGGTGGCCGACAAGCTGCAACAAACGCGGCTGATCGTCGACGAAGCCAAACGGCTTTACGCTCGCGTGCGTTTCCTCGCCGACAAAGGCAAGAATCGGCCGGCGCTCAAATTGCTGGCGCGCGTCGAGAAGCTCGACATCGAGGCCGGCGATATCCGCGGCCGCCGCGAAAGCCTGCAATCGCGACGCCGGACCCGCAAGAAGAGAGTCAACCGCGAGCCGATCCTCAACGGCCCGCGCGTGTTGGTCGCGCTGATCCTGATCGCGATCGTCGGCCTGGCTTTCGGCCTGCGGCCTGGGCTGCTGAAGCTGGCCGATCGCATGTACGCGAAAGGCGACACCCAATCGCTTTACGAAACCACCTACAGCGCGCTCACGCTGTACGCCTATTGCCAGAAGCTGGGCCTCAAGGAAGAACGTATCGGGCAGCGGATCAAGGAAATCGCCGCCGCGGCCAAGAAACGCTATCAGCAACTGGGCGAAGAGGCCGAAGGGCGCGACGACCTCGAGCAGGCCGAGCAGTGGTACAAGAAGGCCTATTCCTACGATCCCGACGACTCATCGCTCGTGGACAAGATCAGTTTGTTGGACGCGAAGATCGCCGTCCGCCGGAGCCTGAGATAGCCGACCCGGCGTTGTTCAAACGCTCACCGAAAACACCTTTTGCCCGGGCGGGACGGTCTGTTTTTTTCTTGACTATTTCCGCGTGCTTCGATTACACTAGCAGCTGAGTGGGGGCTCTCTTGGCCCCCTTTTGCTTTTGTGGCATATTAGGGGGCGGCGCGGGGTAAGCTGATGGATGGGGTATATGACCGGTTCGGGCGAATCGGTCCTGGCGTATACCGACATGTGCATTTCCGAAGAGGCAAGGGTTTTACACAAACTAACCAAAGGAAAGGGAGTTGAGTATGAAGAGTAAATGGTTTCTCCTCATTCTCGTTGCGTTGCTTATGGCCGGCCTGATGACGGCGTGCGGCGGCAGCAGCAAGAGCAGCAGCGACGATGACAACGGCGCCGACGACGACACCGCCCCGGTGGACGACGACACCACTCCGGTGGACGACGACACTACCCCGGTGGATGACGACACCACCCCGGTGGACGACGACACCGTCGACGACGACACCGCTCCGGATGACGACACCGTAATGCCGCCGCCGGATTGGTACTGCGATCTGCCGGCGATCACCGGCCTCGATGCCGGCCAGACCGTGGGCGGCGGGTCGATCAGCGGCACGATCACCGTGTACGTATTCAACGATTCCGATTGCACGCCTCTCGAAGGCGCGACCGTGCTGTCGGGCGGCAACACCTACACCACCGACGCGAGCGGCATGGCGACGGTCACCGCCGACCGGGCCAACGTCCTGGTGACGGCGTTCAAAGACGGCTACTGGAGCTGGGCTTATCAGGTCGACGCGGCGATCATGGCGTTCCGCCTCCGCCCGAACGACTACGGCCTGACCTACGCCGACTCGACCCCTGGTGATTTCCTCACCGGCGGTTCGCCCCTGGGCCTGCAGAACCCGACCGGCGGTCTCACTCAATTGCTGAGCTCGCCCATCTACATCGGCGCGGCGATTCCCGGCGTCTCGCGCTACACGCTCCTGTCCCAGGACTTCAACGGCCTGTTCTCGACCGCGACGTTCGACATCAACTACTCGTACAACTTCGGCACGCCGACCAGCGACACGCTGGCGGCGCCGCGCAGCATCTACTTCCCGGCCGTTGACCTCAACGTGTCCATTCTGACCTACGGCGTCACCGCCACGAGCGACGGCAATACCCAGATCATGGTGCCGATGCTAGCCGGTTTGAGCCAGTATCCGATCGAAGGCCTGACCGCGGAGGTGAATATCGGCGGCGCCGGCTTCAACGTGATTTCCCTCGGTCAGATCATTATCGATGCGATCGGCGGAAACTATGGCGCGGTCGCCGACCTCGTGGTCAAACCGCTGATCAACAACGGCTTCAACTTCAACTACGTGGGCGCCAACCCGACGTGGGACGGCACGGGCGCTGCGAACATCGACATGCTGACTCCCGCCGCGGCGAAAGGCACGACGGTCACGTTCAGCGGCGCCAGCGGCGATTACGATTACCTCGCGGTGTTGGCCGCGGAAATCCCGAATCGCGCGCTGCTGCCGTTGGGCATGAAAATCAAGGATACCGGCAATTCCGTCACCGTGCAGTCGGTGGACGTGCCGGATGCGCGCTATGACCTGGTCGCCGGCAAGACCGACTTGCTGACCTCCGGACTGACCAGCCTGAATCTCGGCTTCGTGTTCAAGTTCGCCAATGATTTGAGCGAATGGTCGAGCGGCGTCGCCATAGCCGACAGCGACTTCCTGCCGCTGTTCGACAGCCTCAATACCGCTTGGGATTCGGGCACGGCGACCGTGACCTGGGCCTTCCAGTCCGCGGCCGACGTGAGCGTCGTGTTGGCGATCTACGTGCCGACCACCGGGCCCTGGAGCCTCGCGGTCATCAACGGCGCGGAGACGTCCTACACGCCGCCGGTCGCCGACCTCGGCGTGACCCCCAGCGACTCGGACATCGTCGTGTTGGTCGGCATCCAGTTGCCGGCCGGCGTCGATCCGAACGCCTTTGATCCGACCCACCTGCTGAACTACGACAGCCTGGCGATGAACCTCTGGACGAACTTCGACCTCTCGACGATCCTCCCGACGTTCTAGCCTCGCCTCACGGTCTAAACACCGTAACGCCCGGCCCTTCGGGGTCGGGCGTTTTTTGTTCCGCGCCGGCGAAATTCCCCTTACGGCGTCTCGGTTTTTTCGAAGCCTTTGATCAGGGAAGCACCGATATCATCGAAAACCGCATTGTTCTATGTTGAACGCGGTTTTGAGGGAGAAGGAGACGCGGCGATGAAAACAATCAGAGCGCTCCAAACCGTGTTCCGAACGGCGGCGGTCGCCGTTGCGTTGTTGATCACCCTGGTCGGCGGTTGCTGGATGCTCATCCAGACCGCACAGGCCAACAGCCCGAGCGTCCCGGCCGACGCCGTGACGAACGCGGGTGACATTCTCGGAGCGCACCCGATTCACCATCGGGCGGTCGATCTGAATCGCGACCGCGCCCTCGTCCCGCCGAGCGGCGCCGGCGCCCCGCTTTCGTCCGCCCTCTCACCCGCGACGACGGGCGAACAGCCGGTGACGCGCGCCATCAGCCACGGCGTCAAGCCGACGAGGCCGCGGGCCGTCGACGTGGTCATGGCTGCGCATTGACCTGACAACCCACATCCGGCCTAACCACGAGCCCGATTCCCCGTTTTCGCTTGCTTCGCGCCTGGGATCGTTTATGCTGGGCGCGTATCGGTGGGGCGCATGAGCATGCGCCCCTACGTTTGAAATGCGAAAAACACAGGTCGATCAGATGAACTTCAAGCGCTGCGCCCTGGCCCTCGTTTTCGTTTTGCTGCTCTGCACTTCGGCATTCGCGTGGGACACGACCTGGTTGGACGGCCGCGAGATCGTGGCCGGTCGCGCGCTGGTGATGCCGGCGGCAAACGCCAATCTGCGGTTGTTGCGCGCCAACGTGACCGCGCAAGGCTTCGGCATGGAGCGGTTCAGCCTGCGCACCGGCGAACGGTTCGCGGTCGGCGAGTGGTCGGGGGCCGCGGACGAAGTGAGTTACCTGCTGGTGACCTTTGATCCGCAAGCCGACCACGCCGCGGCGCTGGCGCAGCTCGCCGCCCTGCCCGGGGTCCGCGAGGTGTGGCCCGATTTCGTGCTGCACATCACCTGGATCCCGAACGATCCGCTTTACGGCAGCCAGGAAAATCTGCGCCAGATCGGACTCGAGCGCGCCTGGAGCCGGACGCGCGGCGCGGGCGTGATCGTGGCGCAATGCGATACCGGCTATCGCACGTCCGGCATGACCGACTCGGCTATCCACCTGCTGCCCGGCTACGATTTCGGCAACCACGATGACGACCCGACCGACACCGAAGGCCACGGCACGGCGGTCGGCAACGTCATCGCCGAGGCGACGAACAACCACATCGGCGCGGCCGGCGCGGCGCCTGACGTGAGCCTGCTGCCGGTCAAGGTCTTCCCCGACAACTCCGGCGGGGCCTCGGACAGCGACATCATCGACGGCATGAACTGGGCCGTGCAACAAAACGCCAACGTGATCAACCTCAGCCTGGGCGCCCAGGGCGGCGGCGGTCCGGAATGCAGCGTCATCAGCGACGCCGTGGCCGCGGGCGTGGTCGTCGTCGCGGCCTCCGGCAACGACTACCTCGGCGCCATCAGCTACCCGGCCGCGTGTACGGACGCGATCGCGGTCGGCAGTTGCAACCAACACTCCGAAGGCGATCTGCCGGTCCGCAGCGATTTCTCGAATTACGGCGACGGGCTGTCGATGGTCGCCCCGGGCGAGAACATCGTGTCGGAGACGTTCGGCAGTTCGGGCGTCGGCTTCTACATCAACTCGGGCACCAGCGTGTCCTGCCCGCACGTCACCGCCGCGGCGGCGCTGCTGATCGCGTCGAAGCCCGATCAGCACGACGTGTCCCAAATCCGCAACGCGTTAGAAACGACCGCCACGCGGAAGCCGGGGACGGGCTGGGACGTCGAGCTCGGTTGGGGCGAAGTGAACGTCGCCGACGCGATGGTCGCCTACAGCGGCGACATCCCCAACGAACCGCCGGTCGTGAAGATCATGGCCTCGCCGATCCAGGGCCGCGCGCCGTTGGCGGTCACCTTCACGGCCTCGGCCAGCGATCCGGACGGCACGATCGCTCACTACCTCTGGTCGTTCTCCACCGGCGAAACGAATAGCGTGCCTTCGTTCGTGCACACTTTCAAGAAGGCCGGCGACATCACCGTGATGGTGACCGTCACCGACGACCTCGGCGCATCGGGGTCCGACCAGACCACCATCCACGTCACGCCCGGGGAAAAACACAGCGGCGGCGCCAAAAGCGGCGGCTGCGCGGTGGGCGGCATGGGCGGCGTCGAATCGCTGCTCTTTATGTCGTGGTCTTTGTTGGCGCTGGCGCGTCGGCGGCGGCGGGGATAAACAGCGGGTTGCGCTTCACGCCCAGCCGGTGCAGCCAAAGCTGCCCGATCACCTTCAGGTTTTCCAACCCATAGCGAACCGAGCGGCGCCAGTTGATGCTCGACGCCTCGGCCATATATCGCACCGGCACCGGAATCTCGGCGATACGGAAGCCGAAGTAGATCGCCTGCACCAGAAATTGCGCGTCGAAAGCGAAATCGTCGCTGTTGCTCCGCCACGGAATCGTCTCGAGCACCCGCCGGCTGTAAGCACGGTAGCCGGTGTGATATTCGGAGAGGTTTTGCCCCAGCAGGATGTTCTCGGTGATGGTCAGGAAGCGGTTGGAGAGATACTTCCAAATCGGCATGCCGCCGGTCAGCGATTCGCGCCGCGTGCGGATGCGGCTGCCGAGCATGATATCGAAGTAGCCGTCGGCGATGAAGCGGATCAGGTGCGGGGCCAGGCGGCTGTCGTACTGATAGTCGGGATGGATCATGATCACGATGTCCGCCCCGCGCTGCAGCGCCTCGGTGTAGCACGTCTTCTGGTTGCCGCCGTAGCCTTGGTTGCGCTCGTGCTCGATCACCGTCAGGCCCAGCCGCCGCGCGACCTCGACCGTGCGGTCCGCGCTGCAGTCGTCCACCAAAATGATTTCGTCGGCCAGCCCGGCCGGGATATCGCGAACCGTGCGCTCCACCGTGGTTTCCGCGTTATAGGCCGGCATGACGACGATGGTTTTCAGGCTCATCGCTCCGCCCGTGTTGCTGTTCGGTTCTAGGTACACTGCTGCTACGCGCTTGGCAAGCGGCGTTCGCTCCGGTACATCTTTGGACGGGAACAGTGGAGCGACCAGGCGGCGCGGGTACACGGAACGAAGTGAAGTTCGCCAGTTGTTGATGAGCCTTCGTTCACCCCGTGGGATGAAAATTCGCCGCGGCGCCGGGTCGAATTATAAGTCAGAGCCGTCTCTCAACCGCGAATTTACGTTAATAGACGCTAATACGTCTGGATTCGCGTTCATTCGCGTTGTTTCGCGGTTTCTCCTCTCCGTGATCCAAAGCTAGATCCGGGCGCGAACGCGCTTGACTTTCGTCTCGCGATATAGATAAATATCGACTTATGAATATTGCTACAAGTCACCGGGACTGAGGCGGGGAAAAATCATGGGCGCCATCACACGCGAACAACAAACCTGGCTGCAAGAAAAATTCGGTTCACGCGTCACCTTCGACCGGCTGGAGCGCAAACTCTATGGCCATGACATCGCGGCCATGCCGAGCCTGGTCAGGCCGCTGGTCGGCGATACCGCGCCCGACGGCGTCGTGCAGCCGCAGACCGAAGCGGAGTGGTCGGCGTACAGCCCGCAAATGGGCAATTGCCACATGGGCCAGAGCGGCGACGACGACATGCACGGCGGCATGATGTGAGCGGCGCGTCAGCGCTCGCGGCCCTCGATCTCCGCCGTCACAGGTTACACCCGCAGCCGGAGCCGCCGTTATCGTCGTCGGAACCGGCGCCGGTGTCGTCATCGGAATAGGTATCATCGCCGGTGTAGGTGTCGTCGCCGTAACCGCCGCCGCCTTCGTATTGATGGTCGATCTCGTAGGCCGCGACGACGACATTCCCTTCTGGGTCGACGGCCAAGCCCTTTACCTCGAAGAGGTCGACGTCACTACCGGCGGAGTTGACGACAAGGCTCCACAGCAACGAACCGTCGGGGCCGTGTTTAGAAACGTTAACGGATTCATATTCTACAATGGCGGCGAAGACATCTCCTCCCGCATCGACCGCAACAAAAATCGGCGCGAAATCCGGGGTAATCACCCATGATCTGCCGCCCTCGGCATCGAATTTGACGGCGTTAGAGTCCGTAACGGCATAGATGTTGTCGAGTCCGTCGACCGCAACTTTGACGCTGCCGTTGGATGAGGAGTTGACTTGCCGCGTCCACAAAACCTCACCGGCCGGATCGAGTTTCAACACGTTCGCGACCGTCGCGGGACCTTTCGTCATGCTGCCGCCGATGATGGTGTTGTCTTGGGAATCGAGAGCGAACGACTCTGCGGCCACCTGGCTGTTCGGCGCGGCGTAACGTGTAGACCACCGTTGATTGCCGTCGGGATCGTACGACACGGCCACGATGTTGTGATCAACCGATGTCCCGACGGCCACCACGTCACCCAAGGAATCGACCGCGACGCCAACCACCCACGAAACACCGGATTGGAAATTTGACGAGCGAACGCCGCGCAATTTTCCGTCGACCGAGTAGCAGATGATCAGCAATTCGGGAGGAGTTTTTGACGCATCGAGCGCACCGACGTATACGTTGCCGTTGTCGTCTACGGCGATGCCCCGCGCATGGATATTTATCGACTTGGGGTAATCGACTTCCCAAGCATTTACCAATGCCGTGGCAAGAAGGCCGTTGTCTGTACCAGTCAAAAAAAGATGCCGATCGGCGCCAGTCGCCAACGCGTACGGGTCAAGATACTTCAGTTGATATTCTTCGCCGAGTCTACCGTCGGGCGAGTAAACCAAGATGATCGTGTCGTTCTCGTAAATTGAGGTCAACCTCCCGGTAAGGTAAACATATCCGCCGTCGTCTACGGCCAGAGCACGTAATTCGCCAAGGTCGGAGTTGGTCTCCGAATCGGCCGTCATCGATTCTACTTTTTCCCACGCCTGGCTGCCGTCAGGGCGAAATTTCGCGGTGTCGAAATAGAGCGAATAGTAGTCCTGACCGATATCGCCGTCGGCCAAGGCCAACGCCGGTGACAGAAAGAGAGACAACAAACCGAGAGTAAGAGCGTATTTCATTTTTCCCTCCCGTGGCCGTCGCGCGGACCCGCCTGGCTGCAACCAGCGGAAGCGGCGGCCGGATGACGCTGCTGCAAGACAATTCTCCCGCCGCGTGGAAAGGTTTGTCAACAGAATAATTGCGGGCGCGAAATTATTGGGCGGGGCGGACGATCTCGATGGCCAGTTGGCCGGCCGGGCGGCCGGCGAGGTCGCGCACCGGCGCTTCGGCGAAAACCGGGCCGGCCTCGCGCAGGCGCGCCGAGACGAAAAACGTTTCGGGCGAAAGGTCGGCGCGGCGCAGGCGGCCGGTGATCTGCAGCACGAGCGTTTGCACGATTGTCCCGTCGGCCGTCGGCTCGCGCACGAAGACCGGATAAACGCCCAGGTCGAGCTCGCCGTTTTCGTCCGCGCGGGTGGCGGTCGGGTCGGTGCGGATGTGCAGCGCGAAGTGCTGCTCGATGACGCCCACCGCCGTTGGCGCGGCGATCGTGAACTCGCCCAGGTGCGCCAGATCGTCCTGCCGCTGCAGCATGATCGCCGGCGCGCCGGGGATCAGCGACAGGCGCAGGCGCACCGTCACCGGCGGACCGCCCGGGCGTTTCATCGGCGGGGCGATCGGCGGCGCCGGAACGTTGACCGCGGTGAGCAGGCCGGCGTCGGCGTCAAAGCGGGCCTGGAGCGCGCGCTCGAAAAGCTCGCCGCCGCGCCCGATCTCGCGGATCGCGCGTTGCCGTTCGCTGGGCGTTCCCGGCGGCGTTTCCAGCACGCCGTCGCCGTTTTCATCGAGGTACGAGGTCACTGTGCCGTCGGGTTCGAAGAGATGCACGCGGTCGGCCACGTGATCGCCGTTGGTGTCGATTTCCACCCGCGTGTAGCGCGGCCCGGCGAAGAACACGGCCACCTCCGGCCGGCCGTCGCCGTCGGCGTCGAACAGCTCCCACGCCAGCCCGCCGCGCTCGCCGCCGCGCCACAACACCGCGCCGTCGGCCGTGCGCCAGGCCTGCACGTTGCCGGTCGCTTGCGACCAGGCGATTGCGGCGACGGCAAGCGAAATGAAAAATGAAAAATGAAAAATGAAAAGTTGAGGACCGCAGCGCCGCGCCCGCGTTTGCGGATCAAGAATCGTTTCGGACTTTACGCTCGCAGCCAAACCCTACCTTCTCCTCATCTCGGGCAATCAACGTTCCGTAAGCGACAATACTAGCAGCGCGCGCGGGCCGATCAATCCGGCGGCGGAATCAGATGGTTCGCTTCGAGCCCCTTTTCCACCAGGCGCGCGATGACCGCATAGCCGTACTCGTTCGGATGATAGTCGGTCGAGATCAGGCTCTGCATCTTACGCATGCCGCCGCTCACCCGGTAGCCGAAACCCCGCGCGTCGAGAAAGGTCACGCGGTCGCGGTGACTCAGGTCGGTGAACACCTGGTCGACCGCGTCCACCGGATGCCAGTAGTTGAGCAGCACGATGCGCGCGCCGCGCGGCGCGGTCTTCTCGAGCAGCACCTCCACGTCGCGGCGGATCCAGGAGCGCAGCAGTTCCTGTTCGGCCTGGCCTTGGATATCCAGCACCTTGTTCCAGCGCATGCTTTGCGTCGTCGGCTCCATCTCGACGAGTTGCTGCAGGCGCGCGACGCTGATCTGCCCGAGCCGAAACGCGCGGCTGTTGGCCAGCAGGTATTTGACCTGCCCGCTGAATCCGAGGCGGCCCACTTCGGCGGGCAGGATGCGCGCTTCGGCGAAGTTGTGGTCGTTGTTTTTGCCGGCGTTGAAGATGATGACGTCGGGGCCGCGCGGCACGGTCGCCAGAAATTCGATCGCGCGGTTCGCCGACTCGCTGCTGTTGCTGCCGGCGTGACCCAGGTTGACGACGGCGAAGCGCAGACCGCGGTGCGCTTCCGGCAAACGCTTGGCGAGTTGGCTGGGATAGTCATAACCCGGCGGCGCTCCCTTGCCGAAGGTGTGGCTGTCCCCGGTGCAGACGATGACGTAGTTCGCGTGCCGCAGGTCCACGTGCCGGTTCGGATTGTGCCGCAGCGACCACCAGGCCAGCGTGCGCAGTCCGGTTTCGAGCGCCACCGTGAACGCGACGAGGCTCAGCACCACCGCGGCGACCGCGAACAGCTTGCGACGATTGCTCCGGCGCACCAGCAGGTTACGCATCGCTCCTCTTTAACACGTCGCGCCCGCGTTGACAAAACCGACGCGACGCCACTAACGTCGAAAACGCGGAGGGATCATGCGCGCGAAATTTTTCCTGGCAATATGCTGCGCCGTGCTCGTCGTCGCCTGCTCCACCGGCCAAAAGAAAAAAGAAGCGACCGACGCCGGCGGCCTGCCCGATTTCTCCAACATCTCGCCGACGGCCTGCGCTTGCGACCGCGACTGCAAACTCGCCGACTTCGACTGCGTCGCCGCCTGCGACGCGCCGGAGGGTGTGTGCCAGAACAATTGCCATCAGGAATGGTCCGACTGCTCCGCCGCGTGCAACGGCTGCATCACGCTGTACCTGCTGTGCTACCAGGCGTGCGGCGGCCGACACGATTGCGACAAAGAGTGCGACGCCGGTTTGCCGCAGTGCCAGGCGGCGTGCGGTTGGGACCAAGATTGCCTGGCGCAATGCGACGCCGTCGACCAGAAATGCTACGACGTCTGCGGCGGCGACTGGAATTGCTACCGCAACAATTGCATACCTAAAACCAAGGCCTGCTATGCCCAGTGTATCTGACGGCTGCTTCCTGCTGAACTGGTATGAGCGGGAAGACGCCGGCGTCCCGGCGCGCCGTTGGTGGGCGCTCGCGCTGGCGGCGGTCGCGCTGATGATCGTGTTGCGCCTGCTGCTGATCGCGGTTCCGCTGGAACGCGACGAAGGCGGTTACGCGTATATCGCCGACCAATGGCGGCAAGGCCAGGCGCCGTATGTGCACGCGCTGGAAACCAAACCGCCGGGCGTCTTCGCGGCCTATGCGCTGATCCTGCAATTCGGCCGCAGCGTGGAAGCGATTCGCCTCGCGGGTCTCGCCGTCGCGCTGCTCACCGCGCTGCTGTTATGGCGCTTCGTCCGTCGCGCATACGGCGCGCGCGTCGCCGGCCTCGCTGTCGCCGTCACCACGCTGTTGATGGTCGCGCCGCGCTATCTCGGCTTCACGCTCAACGCCGAAATGGTCATGATGCCATTCATTCTCGGCGCGTTTCTTTGTCTTCCCTTTGGCCGGGCGTCACGCGGCTGGTGGTCGTATTTGCTTTGCGGCGTCTTGCTCGGCGCCGCGGTGCTCATCAAGCCGGTCGCGCTGACCGAGGCCTTGCCGATCGCGTTCGTCATCGCCGTCGGCGAAGGATCGTGGCGCACGAAATGCGCGCGCGGCATCGCGGCGGGCGTCGGTTTCGTCGCCGTGATTGGCCTGTGCGTAGCGCTCTTCGCGTGGTGGGGCGCGGCGCGCGAGATGGTCTTCTGGGCGTTCACCTACAACCTGCAATACTCGACCGACTTATCGGCCGCGGCACGCATCCAAACGCTGCTTTACCGCGTCGTCTTTCGCGGCCTGCTGCTCCGCGATTGGGCCATCTGGCTCGCGGCCGGAGTCGGCGCCGTCGGCCTGGCGCGGTCGCGTGCGCCGCTGGCGCGCCTTTTCCCGCTGGTTTGGATGCTGTCGTCGTTCGTCGGCGTTTCGGCGTCCGGCCGCTGGACCGGCCACTACTTTCAACAATGCCTGCCGGCCGTGGGTCTGCTGGCGGCGATCGGCGTGAGTCGGATCATCGACGCGATCGACGCGCGTCACGTAAACCTCGCGTCGAAATGGGCCGCTATCGGAATGATTCTGATGCTGGTCACGATTTACCCGATTGTGCTCGACGCCCGGTCGTACCTCGCCGGTCCGCAATTGGCGCGCCTGGTCTACGGGCTCAACCCCTTCATGGAAGGCGAGGCCGTCGGCCATTACCTCGCGGCCCATACGACCCCCGACGAAACGGTGTTCGTGTTCGGCACGGAGGGCGAGTTTCTTTTTCACGCGCGGCGGCGCAGCGCGACGCGGTTCGTCTTCACCTATCCGCTCGGCGGCACGCACCCGCGCGCGCTCGAATGGCAGCGGCAGGCGCTGGCGGAAGTGCAGCGCAACAATCCGCGTTACATCGTGGCGGTCAACATCGGTCCGTCGTTTTACCTCAATGAGCGGGCGCCGAAGTTTTTGCAGAACGAGACGGTGAAGATGATCGCCGCGCAATACGTGCGCGAGGCCGCGGTGATTGTGGTCGGCGAACGGCAGACGAAATTCATGACCGAGACGCTTCCGCCGCCGGATCAGACTCCCGCCCTGGTGGAGATTTTTCGGCGGCGGTAAGGTCCGGAGGCAGGTTTGAGGGGTGAGGCTTGGGGCTTGAGGCTTGAGGCTTGAGGGGTGAGGCGCGTAGGAGCTAACTTTAGGCGAAATTGTTTTCCTGGTGTCATCCCGACCGGAGCGGACGCGCGGAGCGAAACGAAGTGAAGCGGAGCGCGGGAGCGTAGTGGAGGGATCGCTCTCTTGAGATTATCATTCTTCCTTTGATTGCCGTCGCAGAAAAGGATGGACGAATCAGCAAGGGAGGGATTTCTCCGCTCGCCCCTCGAATGCACTCGGTGCTCGGTCGAAATGACAACCTCATCACTGGGTCGACGACGTAAGTTAGCGCCTATAGCGGTGAGAGATGGAAGGCGAGTAATGAACGTTCGTCGGGAGATTAGTCGATGAAGAGACCGTATTGGGTAATGATCTTCGCGGCGCTGCTTTGCCTGTGCGCGGCGTGTTCGAGCGGCGGAGGCGGCGCCGGTTCGTCGAGCGATGACGACGCCGACGACGATCAGGTCGACGACGACGCGGATGACGATTCGAGCGACGACGATCTCGATGACGACGCCGACGACGATGTCGATGACGACATAGACGACGATGTCGACGACGACACGAGCGACGACGACACCGCGCCGTACTACGGCTTGCAAACGCCGTGCGACATCACGGGCGACGGCCCGGAATATTTGCTCGAAGAGCATTACACGGACGGCGGGCAGATGAACGTCAAGGTCACGGTGAAGACCGTTGACGGCGCCGTCGTGCACGTTATCGATCCGGTCGCGCTCGGCGCTTACGGTTTCGGCTACCACTATCTCGCCGACCTCGACGGCGACGGCCGCTGCGAGGTAATCAGCCAGCGGCAGTACATCGACCTCAACGGATCGACGGTCGTCACCAAGGGCCGCGTCATCGTGTTCGACGGGCCGGGCTTCACCGTCGCCTACGACACCGGCTGGCTGAACAACGAATACGTTTTCGCGTACCCGAACCTCGACATCACCGGCGACGGGCGGCCCGACCTGCTGCTTTCTTCGCGGCCGATCGACGACGGTCACAGCGGATCGCTGAAGGCGATCGACGCCGCCAACGGCTACGACGAGTTGTGGACGATCAACGGCGGAAACGGCGAAGGGCTGGCGCTGCACGGCGTCAATTTTTCCGGCGCGGTGGGCTCCGCCTGCGGCGACGCGAGCGGACCCGATGCGTTTCTGCTCGAGCGATACGATCTATACGACACGAACAGCCCGCAGTGGCGCGCGCAGTGGATCGACCGCGGCGGCCACGCGGTCGGCGATTTCGGTCCGCTCGATCTGCGCCAGGCCGCTTTGAGCTCGGCGGGACTGATGGTGCGCTCGCCGGACGACCGCACCTGCGCCGGGTTCGTGGCGTACCCCAAAGCCGATTCATCCGGCTCGCGCTTCGTCTTGTTCGACCGCGGCGGCGCGACGTTGGCGCAAGGTACGCTCGCGAATATCACCGCGATCAGTGGCGTGGTTTCGATGAGCCTCGACGGCGATGAGCTGCCCGATGTGGTGCTGTGGGGTTCCGACGCCGGCGGCGCGCCGTCGCTGTGGGTCGGGCCGAACAGCGACAATTTCGCCCTGCAGCAGGTCGCGTCAGGTTTGGCGTCAGGTCTGTATTATCCGGTAGCCTGGACCGTCGAACCCTGGCTCGCCGCCGCGGTTGATTTGCGCGGCCACGGCGAGCAGGAGTTCGCCATCGTGCCCTTCTCCACCGATGTCAGCGGCGCGCTGCATATTGATTTGTATGGAACCGATCTCCAGCCGGCCGGGTTCTATTACGACATGCCGCTGCCCGCAGGCGGCTTGCTCACCGCCGGCGGCTGGTCGTTGTACCTGAGCCCCCTCGCCGATCCCGCGCTGCTGGCGTACGCGCTCACCGCCGAAGGCTCGGCGCCGTCGACCATCCACTCGGCTTGGGCGGTATTCGCCGGCGACCACGCCGCGCCGCTGCATCAGGAAGATATGCCCGCCGGCGTCACCGCGTTTCCGTGCTCGACGTGGGATTTCGACAACGACGGGCGCCCGGAAATTTGCGAGCTGCGCCAGTCGACCGACACCCAGGGCGGCCAGGTGCGCCTGTATGACACCGCGACCAATTACGCCGTCGTGCTGGCCGAGCTCGGCGCCGCGGGTCATCGGCTGGCGATCTACGGCGCCTGGAAGTAACCCCGCCGCGCTCTCTCGTTATCGTTTTTGACAAACGAACGGCGGGTGTTCAAGATAGAGGCAAAGACGAACAAAGGAGAAGCGCTGTGGTCAGCTACAAAGAACTCGGTCTGGTGAACACCCGCGAGATGTTCAAGAAGGCGATGGCCGGCAAGTACGCCATCCCCGCTTACAACTTCAACAACATGGAGCAGTTGCAGGCGATCATCATCGCCTGCGTCGAGTCGAAGTCGCCGGTGATCCTGCAGGTCAGCAGCGGCGCGCGCAAGTACGCCAATCAGACCATGCTGCGTTACATGGCGCAGGGCGCGGTGCAGATGGGGCGCGAGATGGGCGTCAACATTCCCATCACGCTGCACCTCGACCACGGCGACACGTTCGAGCTTTGCGTGAGCTGCATCGAGACCGGCTTCTCGTCGGTGATGATCGACGGCTCGGCCCATACCTACGACGACAACATCGCACTGACCAAGAAGGTCGTCGAATACGCGCACGCGCGCGACATTTCCGTCGAGGGCGAACTCGGCGTGCTGGCCGGCATCGAGGACGAGGTGAAGCACGAGGCGAGCAACTATACCAAGCCGGAACAGGTCGAAGATTTCGTTTCGCGCACCGGCGTCGATTCGCTGGCGATTTCCATCGGCACCAGTCACGGCGCGTACAAGTTCAAGGTGAAGCCCGGCGAGCAGCCGCCGCCGCTGCGCTTCGATATTCTCGCGGAAGTCGAGCGCCGCATTCCCGGCTTTCCGATCGTGCTGCACGGCGCGTCGAGCGTGGTGCCGGAATACGTGGCGCTGATCAACAAGTACGGCGGCAAGCTCGAAGGCGCGGTCGGCGTGCCGGAAGATCAGCTTCGCCGCGCGGCCGCGTCGGCGGTGTGCAAGATCAACATCGACTCCGACGGCCGCCTGGCGATGACGGCGAAGATTCGCGAAGTCCTCGCCACCAGCCCGAAGGAATTCGACCCGCGCAAGTACCTCGGCCCCGCGCGCACCGAACTCATCGCGCTGATGAAGCACAAGAACGAGAAGGTGCTGGGCAGCGCCGGCAAAGCGTAGACGAGGCCGTTAGTCGATTGCGGATTTCGGATTGCGGATTGCGGATTCAGGAACGCAGCGCAACCGCGACGATGTAGCGGATCAGCGACAAATCACGTGCATTCCGCATCAACCTTGAAGCACCGGCCGAAAACTTCGCGCACTTCATCGCGGTAATCGCGGCTCAGGAAACGCCGCAGGCCATGCCGCGCGTACAACTCGGCGGTGCGTTCGCGGTGGTTCATCGCGCAAAGGATGGCGTGGTCGGTCACGCGCGCGAGGCGTTCGGCGAAGGCGCGCGGGTTTTTAATCGGCAGGATCGGCCCGACGAAGACGTGCGTCGAAACCCCGCGGCGGCGCAGCGCGGCCAACGCGGCGATGCGCTGCCCGATCGGCGGCGCGCCGGGCTCGAACAACCGCCGCGTCGCCTCGTCGTCGGTGGTGACGGTGACGCCGACGTGCGCGCGGTCGCCGCGCAGCAAATCCGCGTCGCGGGTGACCAGCGGGCTTTTCGTCAGAATCGAAACGTCGAAATCCGCGCGCAGCAGCACTTCGATGCAGCGCCGCGTGAGCAGCGTTTTCTGTTCGAGCGGCTGATACGGGTCGCACGAAGTCGACAGATACGCGCAGCCGCGTTGGCGTTTGGCGGGCGCCTGCCGCGCGAGCAACTCGAGGTAGTTTTCCTTCTCCATGACGAACCGGCCCCACGGCCGCGCGGGGTCGTCGTAGTGAATCACCTTCGGCACGTAGCAATACGCGCACGCGTGCGTGCAGCCGTAGTACGGGTTGGCCGCCCAATCCGCCCCCGGAATGCCCGACGGCGTCAACGCGGTTTTGCACGGATGTTTCTCGGCCACGGCCATTTTCCTCGCCGCGATTGTGTCCCTTTTCGTCTTACCGGGCTAGGGTCGCTATTGCCCAGCTCTGTTTAGAAAACAAACCTCGTCGCTTCCGTTGGACCCCCCACCGACTCCCCCCGACACGGGGGGAGAGCCGTCGCCGACGGATGCGACTACTCCCCCTCCGTGTCGGAGGGGGTTGGGGGAGGTCGTTTCATCCGTCGGTGTGAACCGAAGGTTGATGAACAACCGGCAAACCACGCGGCGCTTCGTGTGCCGGCGCCACCCGGCGCGAACGACTGGTCTGCCGCGGCGGCCGGGGCTACAATCGCGGTTCGACAGGCTCAGGAGGAATCGATGTTCGATTTGCTGAACGACTGTCCGGGGCTGGCGCCGTGGCTGGAGCAAACGGCCGAGTTGTCCGGCTATTTGTGGGACAAAGGTTGGGCGGAACGCAACGCGGGGAACCTGTCGATCGACGTGACCGACATCATCACGGAGCAGAGCGCCTGTGCGGCGGACCCGCTGTGCCGCGATCTGTCGTTCGCGTATCCGCAACTGGCCGGCCGCTATTTCATCGTCACCGGTACGGGTCACCGCTTTCGCGATCTGGCGCACGATGCGCCGCACCACGCGTGCGTGCTGCACCTGTCGGATGACGGGCGGGTGTTTCATTTGGTCTGGGGCGGCGAGGACGATCCGGACTTCCGGCCGACCTCCGAGTTCCCGGCGCATCTGCGCGTGCACGAATTTCTGCGGCAGCGCAGCGCGGCCGAGCGCGTGGTGCTGCATACGCATCCGACCGAGTTGATCGCCCTCACCCACCTGCCCGAATATCAGAACGAAGCGGCGCTCAATCGCGCGTTGTGGGGCGCGCACCCCGAGGTGAAAGTCACCGTGCCGCGCGGCGTCGGGCTTGTGCCGTATACGGCGCCCGGCACCGAGGCATTGGCGCTGGCGACGGTCGCGGCGCTGCGGCGCGATCATCCGGCGGCGGTATGGGCGATGCACGGCATCGTCGCCGTCGCGCGGGAGGTGATGGAGGCGTTCGATCTCGTCGACACGTTGAACAAGGCGGCGCAGATCATTCTCCTTCGCCGCGGCGCGGGCGTCGCGTCGCCGGGACTGAACGACGCGCAGCTCGCCGAGTTGGTGCGCCTGTTTCATCTGAAGGATTAGCCATGCGCCCGTGCACCCTGCTCGCGTTCGACCTCGGCGCCGAAAGCGGCCGCGCGATGCTGGGCCGGCTTGAAGACGAGCGCCTGACGGTCCGCGAGATCAGCCGCTTCCCGAACGGCATGATCAACCTGCGCGGGCATCTGCACTGGGACGTGTTCCGGTTGTTCGAGCACCTCAAAGACGGCCTGCGCCTCGTCGCCGGCGAAGGCGTTGCGCCGGATAGCCTCGGCGTCGACACCTGGGGCGTGGACTTCGCGCTGCTGGCGCGCGACGGAAGTGTGCTCGGCTTGCCTTACGCTTATCGCGACCGCCGCACCGCCGGCGCGATGGAGTCGTTCTTCCGCAAGATGACGCGCGACGAGGTTTACGCGCGCACCGGCGTGCAGTTCATGCCGATCAACACGCTCTTTCAACTCGAAGCGATGGTGCGCGACCGCTCGCCGCTGCTCGACATCGCGACCGACCTCTTGTTCATGCCGGACCTGTTTCATTACCTGCTGAGCGGCGTGAAAAAAACCGAGTTCACCTTCGCGACCACCTCGCAGCTTTTCAATCCGCACAAGCACGATTGGGACGGCGTGCTGCTGCGCGCGCTCGACTTGCCCTATGCGCTTTTTCAGGAAGTCGTGGCGCCCGGAACGATGCTCGGCGAAATCAGCGACGAGATCGCCGTCGAGACCGGCGGCGCACGCACGCCGCTCGCGGCCGTGGCCACGCACGACACGGGTTCGGCGGTCGCGGCGGTTCCGGCCGAGGGCGACGACTGGGCGTTCATCAGTTCGGGCACGTGGTCGCTGATGGGCGTCGAGTCACGCGCGCCGATCATCAACGACGTCGCGCGCCAAAACAACTTCACCAACGAAGGCGGCGTCGGCGGAACGTTCCGCGTGCTGAAAAACATCGCCGGGCTGTGGCTCGTGCAGCAATGTCGGCGCGCGTGGTCGGGCGAGCGACCGTGGACCTACGACGAACTCGCCGCCGCGGCCGCCGAAGCCGCGCCGTTCGTGGCGCTGATCGATCCGGACGACCCCGACTTCACCAACCCGCCCGACATGCCCGCCGCCGTGCGCGCGTACTGCCGCCGCACTCATCAGCCGGAACCCGCGTCGGTCGGCGCGATGATGCGCTGCCTGCTCGAGAGCCTCGCGCTGAAGTACCGCGTCGTGCTCGACGGCCTGCGACAACTGCGGCCCGCGCCGATTCGCCGTCTGCACGTCATCGGCGGCGGCGCGCAGAACCGGCTGCTCTGCCAGTTCACCGCCGACGCCACCGGCCTGCCGGTGTACGCCGGGCCGGTCGAGGCCACCGCGATCGGCAACTTACTCGTCCAGGCCATGGCGCTCAGGCGAATCGATTCACTCGCCGCGCTGCGCGACATCGTCCGCCGTTCGTTCCCGCCGCAGATTTACGAACCGCGGGAACCGGAGGCGTGGGAAGCGGCGCGCAAACGATTTGGCGAGTGAACGAGCAGGCGGATGTCGCGGTTTACGTTCGTCTCGGGTCAATGGATAATGACCAGCGCGAGAAGGAAGCGAGGTGACCATGACCAAAACTCAGGCGACGGCTGAACTTGTTTGGTTCGCGTTCAAGGGGCTGCCGAAAAAAGATCAGCGGGAAATGCTTTGCCGGGCGCTGCGGGACGAACGCCTGCGCCGCGACCTCATGGACCTGGCGGTGATTGAAGAACGACGCGGCGAACCGACATGCACGGTCAATGAATATAAATCACACAATAAGCGTTGTCGTCCTCGACAATCGCTGCGCGCTTGATGAATCATAAACCTGCCGGCACATTCAATTTCGCGCGCGAGCGCTACGCCGCGTTGGGCGTCGACGTCGAAGCGGCGCTGGCGGCTTTGGCGCGTGTGCCGTTGTCGCTGCATTGCTGGCAGGGCGACGACCTGGCCGGCTTCGAAACACCGCAGGCCGCGCTGTCCGGCGGCGGCATCATGGTGACCGGCAATCATCCCGGCCGCGCGCGCAACATCGACGAACTGCGCGCCGACCTCGACTGCGCGCGGTTGCTGATCCCCGGCCGCCAGCGCGTGAACCTGCACGCGACCTACGGCGACTTCGGACCGCAGGGCGTCGCGCGCGAGAACATCAATCGCGAACATTTTCAGAGTTGGGTCGATTGGGCCCGCGCGCGCGATCTCGGTCTCGACTTCAATGCGACTTGCTTTTCGCACCCTATGGCGGCGAGCGGCTTCACGCTGAGCAGCAGCGACGAACGCGTGCGGCGATTTTGGATCGACCACATTCGCCACTGCCGCGAGATCGCCGCGTGGCTGGGCGCGCAACTCGCCTCGCCGTCAATTCACAATCTTTGGATTCCGGACGGCAGCAAAGACCTGACGGTCAGCCGCTACCGCCATCGCGAAATTTTACTGGCCAGCCTCGACGAGATTTTTGCCGCAACACACCCACGCGAGCATTTGAAGGACGCGGTCGAAAGCAAATTGTTCGGCATCGGCTCCGAGGCGTACGTCGTCGGCTCGCACGAGTTCTATCTCGCGTGGGCGGCGAAGCACGGCTCGCTGTTGTGCCTCGACATGGGGCACTATCACCCGACCGAATCGGTCGCCGACAAAATTTCCGCGCTGCTGCTGTTCATCGACGAGATGCTGATCCACGTCAGCCGCGGCGTGCGTTGGGACAGCGACCACGTCGTCATTTTCAACGACGAATTGCGCGCGCTGATGGAAGAAATCGTCCGCGCCGAGGCGCTGGGCCGCGTGTACTTCGCGCTCGATTTTTTCGACGCGTCGATCAACCGCGTCGGCGCGTGGGTGATCGGCGCGCGCGCGACGCAAAAGGCGCTGCTGTACGCGCTGCTCGAACCGACCGCGCGCCTGCGCGAATACGAAGACGCCGGCGACAACTTCGCGCGACTCGCGCTGCTCGAAGAACTCAAGTCGCTGCCGTTCGGCGCGGTGTGGGATGAATATTGCGCGCGCGCCAATGTGCCGCCGAACGACCGGTGGATCGCCGCGGTGCGCGATTACGAAACGAAGGTGCTGAGTAAACGGTAGGCGCGGTTCGTGAACTAATCTTGACAGCAAAGAACGAGTGGCGTATCCATAAAATAGGCGACGGCGACAAAAGAACCTTCAACTGAGTTCGGGACCAATACACTCTTGGAGACGCCTCATGGAACGCACCAGTTGGGTCTTGTTGATTCTCATCTCGATATTATTGCTCGCCGGCGCGACCGCCTGCGGCGGTTCCGGCGGCGGCGGCGGACAGCCGGCTGACGATGATACGGCCGACGACGATTCGGCCGACGACGATTCGGCCGACGACGATTCAACCGACGACGATAGCACGTCTCTCTGGTCGGCGATGAAGAGCGGTACGTCGGAATATCTGCTCGCCGTCTGGGGAAGTTCGGCCTCGGACGTGTTCGCCGTGGGTGAATCCGGCACGATTCTTCACTACGACGGCTCTTCATGGTCGGCGATGACGAGCGCGACGACGTATGAGTTGCTAGGAGTATGGGGAAGTTCGGCCTCGGACGTGTTCGCCGTGGGTGATCGGGGCACGATTCTACACTACGACGGCGCCTCGTGGTCGGCGATGACGAGCGGGACGACACATGGGTTGGCCGGAGTATGGGGAAGTTCGGCCACAAACGTTTTCGCCGTGGGCGGCTCCGGCACGATTTTGCACTACGACGGTTCCTCGTGGTCGAAAATGCACAGCGGGGTGACATCGCCGTTGTGCGCCGTTTGGGGAAGTTCCGCCTCCGACGTGTTCGCCGTGTGTGGTGATGTGGTTCTTCACTACGACGGTTCCTCGTGGTCGAAGATGTACATCGGGTGGTGGGGGTTGGCGGCGGGCGCCGTCTGGGGCAGCTCTGCTACGGATGTGTTTACGGTGGGATATTACTTTTATGAAAGCTGTGACAACTTTATTTACGTCAGTGTGATTTCCCACTATGACGGATCCTCGTGGTCGTTGGTTAACCAAGACCAATGGCCGTGGACATTGAACGGCATTTGGGGAAATTCGGCCTCGGACGTGTTTGTGGTCGGCGACGTGGTTCTTCACTACGACGGGTTTTCGTGGTTGGAGATGTATGTTGGCGGGGACTTTTTATTATTAGGCGTCTGGGGAAGCTCTGGCACGGATGTGTTCGCGGTGGGAGACGGCGGCACGATATTGCACTACGGCGGCTAGCCGCGCGTGTTTAGGCGATAGGCTTCGAATCTAGCAAGGGGCTTACGCCCCTTGTTATCAAGAGAATCTGTTTTCGCGAAATGAAATCGCAGCGGTTCACGAACCGCCCCTACCCCTTTTTGATTTCCTTCACCACCGAATTCGCGAACTCGCTGCAGGAGAGCGCCTCGATCTCCGGCAAGAAGCAGGCGACGTCGGCGGTGGCGCAGCCGTGGTCGATCGCGCGCTGCAACGCGGCGAGCGCCAGGTCGGCCGCTTCACGCCAGCCGAGAAAGCGCAACATTTCGCGCGCGGTGAGGATGAGCGAACTGGGGTTGGCGGCGTCCCGGCCGGCGATATCCGGCGCCGTGCCGTGCACCGCTTCGAAGATCGCGTGTCCGTCGCCGATGTTCGCCCCCGCGGCGAAACCGAGCCCGCCGACCAGCGCCGCCGCCGCGTCGGATAGATAATCGCCGTTCAGGTTGGTCGTGGCGATCACCGCGTGCTCATCCGGCCGCAGAATCAGCTCCTGAAACATCGCGTCGGCGATGCGGTCCTTGATGATGATCCGCCCTTGCGGCGCGCGGCCGCCGTGTCGCTCGTGCACTTCTTTTTCGGTGATCGTCAATTCGCCGAATTCGGCGCGCGCCACGTCGTAACCCCAGCGCATAAAGCCGCCTTCGGTGAACTTCATGATGNNATGATGTTGCCCTTGTGCACCAGCGTGACCGAAGGATAGCCGTTTTGCCGCGCGTACTCGATCGCCGCGCGCACCAGCCGTTCGCACGCGCGTTGCGTCATGGGCTTGATGCCGATCGCCGATTCGAGATCGAGCGGGCGCTTCGGATTGAGCCGCGTGTTGATCAGCTCGATGACCTGCCGCGCCTCGGGCGAACCCGCGGGCCACTCGACGCCCATGTAAACGTCTTCCGTGTTTTCGCGAAAAATCACCAGGTCGACTTTTTCCGGCGCCTTGAGCGGCGAAGGCAGGCCGGGCAGATAACGCACCGGCCGCACGTTCGCGTAAAGGTCGAGTTCCTGCCGCAGCGCGACGTTGAGCGAACGCGCGCCGCCGCCGACCGGCGTGGTCAGCGGACCTTTGATCGCAACCTTGTAGCGTCGAATCGCGGCGAGCGTGTCGGCGGGCAGCGTCTCGCCCGCGCCATACCGCGCGACCGCGCTTTCTCCGGCGAAGATTTCGAACCACGCGATCGAGCGGCGTCGGTCGTACGCGCAATTCACCGCCGCGTCGGCCACGGCCCGCGCCGCTGACCAGATTTCCGGGCCGATGCCGTCGCCGCGAATGAACGGAATGATCGGATGATCGGGCGTGACGATGCCGGTCGGGCCGAACGCGATCGTGTCGCCCGCGGGCGGCGTCAACCGGCGGAAAGGCGCGTCCACGTCATCTCCGGTTGAGCGGCACGTACGGGCGGCTGTGGTCGCCGATGTATTCCTGCTTCGGCCGGAAAATGCGGTTGGCGCTCACCTGCTCGACCCAATGCGCACACCAGCCGGCGACGCGCGACATGGCGAAGACGGTGGTGAACAGATCGACCGGCACGCCGAGTATTTCGAGCGCGATGCCGGAATAGAAGTCGACGTTCGGGTAGAGCTTCTTGTGGCTGAGCTTCTGGTTGACGACCTCTTCGAGCCGCAGCGCGGTGTGGTACAGCGTCTGCCATTCCTCGCCGCCTTTGAGCGCCAGCAGTTGCGGAATCGTCTCCTGCAGCAAGTCGGCGCGCGGGTCTTTGACTTTGTAGATGCGGTGGCCGATGCCCATGATCTTGTTGCCCGCCGCGGTCATTTCGTCGACGAACTTCTCGACGTTGTCCGGCGAGCCGACCGAATACAACATGCGCAGCACGCGCTCGTTGGCCCCGCCGTGCAGCGAGCCGCTCAGCGCGCCCACCGCGCCGGACACCGAGGAATAGAGGTTGGCGAGCGTCGAGCCGATCACGCGGCAGGTGAACGTCGAGGCGTTGGTCGAATGGTCGGCGTGCATGATCAGCAGCTTGTCGAAGACCTGCGCCTCGACCGGATCCGGGCGTTCGCCGCGGATCATGAACAGGAAATTCTCGGCGTGCGAATACTTCGAAACCGCCGGCATCGGCTCCTCGCCGTTGCGGCAGCGCTCGAAGGCGGCGAGGATCGACGGCGCCTTCGCAATCAGCGCCACGCTGCGGCGGATGTTGTTGCCCTGCGAGCCGAGTTCGTCGGTGAAGTAGTCTTCGCCGGCCAGCATCGTGATGCCCGCCTGCAACGCGACCATCGGGTGCATGCCGACGGGGAAGCTGTGAATCGCGTCGCGCACCGACTGCGGCAGAATGCGCTGCTTGGCCATCAGCGTGGTGAACTGCGCCAGTTCGCGCTGGTTGGGCAGATGGTTGTACAGCAGCAGGTAGGTCGTTTCCTCGAACGTGCTGTCCGCGACCAGATCACGAATGTTGATGCCGCGATATTCCAGTACGCCGTGTTCGCCGTCGACATAGGAAATCGACGAGCGCGACACGACCACGCCTTCCAGCCCGGGCCGATATTCACTGGCCGACGCGCCGGCGTTGGCTGATTTTTCTTCCGCCATTCGATCCTCCTCGGCAAAAAAAGGAAGTTATACCAATGACAGATTTTACGCGCCGCGTCAATTGCGTGGTTGGCCGGCGAGGTTACTCAGCGTAGATCTTGAGCTGCTTGTCCAGCACGTAGTTGACTGTGCCGCTGAGAAAGATGTGGCGAAACTTCCAGAGCGGCGAGTGGCCGTCCATCGCGCGGCCCTGTTCGAGAAACTCGCGGCAGACGCCGCAGGCGACGTCAATCAGATGCTCCCACATCAGGCGGCCCTGTTCGGCCGACGAAAACGCCGGATAGCCGTGATAGGTCTCGCGGCGAAAATGTTTGATCGCGCGGGCGACGCCTTCGATGATCCACTTCGTCCGCCGCAGGCCATCGAGCGCGTCGGAGCGTTTGGCGTATTGGTACATGAAGCTTCCGTTGGCGTCGCGTTCGGCCTTTTCGGGCTGCGAAACACACGGCGGCAGGTCCGGCCATTCCGGCTCGACCAACTCCGGCCACAGATGCAGACCGAACGAGGTCTCGACGAACCCGGCGTGCTGGTCGAGCCGCACCTGATCGAGGTTGATCCGTCGTTCCGGCGAATCCTCGATCGGGTCGAAGAATATCTTGCCCTCCTCAACCTGTTTCAGCACCGCCGAGAACATCGACAACGCGGCGACGTTGAACTCGCGCGACAACGCATCGGCCGCCGCTTCAAGCGCCAGGAAGTGGCGCGGTCCGCCGTGAAACGACGAATAGGCCAGCCGCGCGAAGCCGTGCTGCGCGCACGGCCGCAGCGTGTAATACGCGACCTCGCGCACCACGCGCGCGGGGAAATTCACCGACCCCATCTGCGGCAGCGCGTCGGCCGCGACCGGCACGGGCGGAACCAGCACGAAATTCCAGTCGGCGTACTGCGCGGCCAGCGCCGCCGCCGTTCTCTGCGCCAACGTGTAAGCCTCGAAGATGTCCTGCCCCAGCGGCAGATGCGGCCCATGCACCTCCAGCGGACTGATCGTTGCGATCACGCACGTGTGCTCGCGATCGAGTTTCTTCAGCGCGGAGTGCGACATCTTTTCCAGTTGGAACACGCGTTCGTTATTCGCTTTGGTCATCGCTCAACCCATAATTTCTTTGAGCAGATCGCCGGCGGTTTCGCGGCGGAACTCCTCGCCGTATTCGAAGCCGGCCTTCGCGCCGACGTTTCCCGCCCACTGGCGAATCGCCATCTCCAGCGCCGGGCGGTAGTTGTCGCGGTCGAGCATCGCGAGCTGATTCGGGTCCATGCCCGCGACGGCGAGGTTCAGGCGCATGTCGTCGATGGTCAGCTTCATCTGGCTGTCGTGGGCGCACAGCGCGTCGATTTTCCGGTCGATGAACGGCGTGATGTCCACGATATGGTTCGCGCGCTCGGCGTGCTTGGCGAAGTAGTAATACTCGGCCACCAGATGCGGCTCGAGCCCTTCCTTTCGATGTTCAGGATGGAACAGCGGCATGTGCGCGAAGCCCGCCGCTTCCATCGCCGCGGTGGCGACCAGGCGATGGTCGGGATGGGTTTCGAACGGCGCCCACGGGTCGAAGGTCATGACGATCCGCGGTTTCAGTTGGCGAATCAGCCGCATGAACTTTTCGCGGATTTCGTTGACCGGATAGTCGGCCAGAAAGCCGTCGGGGTATTCCAGGAAGAATAAATCTTTCTTGCCCAGAATGCGCGCCGCCTCGCGCGCCTCGCGGTCGCGGCTTTGCGTCACCAGCGTCGAGCTGTCCAGTTCGAAGCTGCCGCGTTCGTTGTTGGTGGTGATGACCTCGTACACGTCGCGGCCCTCGGCCACGAAACGCGCGACCGCGCCGCCGGCGAAGAATTCGGTGTCGTCCGCATGTGCGGCGAAGATGAGAACGCTGCCCTGGTTCATGACCGCCTCCGTAACAAAAAAATCAATGTAGGCCGGTTGCCCGCGAACCGCAAGAACCGGAAAACGCCGCGGACCGCGTCTCGGTCGCCACGGCGCCGGGGTCGCGCCAACCGCCCGAAACCGGGGTCTTCGGGCAGTCGACCTTCGCCAAAAAGCCTTATTTTGCCCCTTGCATTGCCCTGATCGGTGGTGTATACGATCATGCTTTTCGGCGCGCGCGGGAGTTAAGGTGAGCGATCGAAGCACCGATCAACTAGATCATCAGATCCTCGGAGATACCGGCCCGGACGATCAGGGCCTGCTGGAGGCGCTGGAAAAAGCGGCGCAGGCGGTCGGCGTCGTGGTGCGGTACGACAAACTGGCGGCCGGCGACGTGAAGAACACGAGCGGGGCTTGCAAGATTCGCGGCGTCGACACGATCATCATCGATCGCCGCCTGGGGGCGCGCGAGCGTATCGCCGCGCTGGCGCGGGAGTTGCGGTCTTTCAATTTCGAAACGGTGTACCTGCCGCCCGCGGCGCGTTCCTTGTTGGAACCGAACGGCGCGGACGCGGGGAGGGTCAAGCATGAGAAAACGCGATCTGGATGAAATCAGGAAGAAGCTGATGGTGGAGCGGGAGCGGATTCTGTCCAACGCCACCAAGACGATGGACAACATCACCAACCCGAACCTCGACGATCTGAACGACGAGGGCGACGTCGCCAGCTCGGAAGCCAGTCAGACGCTCAATCTGCGCCTGCGCGACCGCGAAGCGATGCTGCTGTCCAAGGTCGACAAGACGCTGAAGAAAATCGACGACGGCCTGTACGGCATCTGCGAAAGCTGTGGCGCCGAGATTCATCCGCAACGCCTGAAGGCCCGCCCGGTGGCCACGTTGTGCATCCGCTGCAAGCAGGAGCAGGAGAAGAACGAGAAGGGGTTTGCCGACTGACCGAGCCAGGCGCCGATCCATCGGACCTCCGCGCGGTCAATTCCCCGCCACCGGCTGAGACGACCTTTCCCCGCCCGCTGCCGCCGCATCGCCCCCCGGCGTTCTATTTGGGCATGCTGGCCGTGACGATCGTGACCACGTGTTGGTCGGGCTTGTATCTCGCCGATCCGAATCTTCCCCCGCGATTGTATTTTCTGCAGGCGCTGACTTTTCCCGCCGCGCTGCTGTCGATTCTCATGGCGCACGAGCTCGGTCATTTTCTGGCCTGCCGCGCGCACGGTCTCGACGCCACCCTGCCCATGTTTCTGCCGGCGCCGCCGTTTCCGTTCGGCATCGGCACGTTCGGCGCGTTCATTCGCATTCGTTCGCCGATCCGCACCCGCCGGGAACTGCTCGACGTCGGCGCCGCCGGTCCGCTGGCGGGCATGGCGATCGCGCTGCCGCTGGTGATCATCGGGCTGCGCCTCAGTCATCTGGCGCCGATTCCAAAAGGCGGTTCGAGTTTTCCCGTCATCCAGTTCGGCGAGTCGTTGCTGTTCACCGTACTGCGCCGGTGGATCAACGGACCCTTGCCCGCCGGACAGGACGTGATGCTGCACCCGATCGCCATGGCCGGCTGGTTCGGCTTTTTCGTCACGGCGCTGAATCTGATTCCCGCGGGCCAGCTCGACGGCGGCCACGTCATCCACGCGCTGCTCGGCCGCGCGCACGCGGTCATTTCGCGGTTGATCTTCGTCGCGCTCGTCTGGTACGGCGTGCTGGGCGACCTGCAATGGCGCTCGTGGGTGCAGGCGCCGGCGGCCGTCGCGCTGTGCGTCTGGGCCGTCGTCTTGAGTTTGCGCCGCACGCGCCGTACACTGGACCGCAACGTTTTCATCGCTCTGCTGATCGCCCAGGTGGCCACGGAGTACTATGTCAACGTCGAGCCGGCGAGCGGCATGTGGCTGGTGTGGGGTTTGCTCGTTTACCTGTTCCGCCTCGATCACCCGCCGGTCCGCCAACTGGAGCAGCCGTTGACGCCGTTACGTTGGGCGATCGGTTTGCTTTGTCTGGTGGTTTTTGTCGGCACGTTCATGCCGTTGCCGATCCGCGTGATTTGACCAGCGCAGGAGGCTGTCGCCATGCCGAAAACCGAACGGACCATCATCATCAACGCCCCGCCCGAGAAATGCTACGAAGTGATCGTCGATCTCGAACGCTATCCGGATTTCGTCACCGAAACGAAAGGCGTCAAGATCATCAAGCGCGAGGGCAAAAACAAGGTGCAGGCCGAGTTCACCGTGAAGGTGATCAAAGAGGTGTCCTACACGCTCGACCTGTGGGGCGTGCCGAACAAAAGCTGGGACTGGAAACTCGTCAAGGGTTTCATGAAGAAGAACAACGGCGGCTGGCGCCTGAAAGACCTGGGCCAGGGCCGCACCGAAGCGACGTACAACGTCGACGTCGAGTTCGGCCTGCTGGTGCCGTCCGCCGTGATCAAGATGCTGCAGGAAAACCAGTTGCCGAAGATGCTGGAGACGTTCAAGAAGCGGATCGAATCGTTGAAGTAGACGGCCGCGCGTCCGCTTCGCGCGCGTCGTACATCGAGTGAGCATGGAAGAACGAATTCTGCACAACATCAAGAAATTCAGCCAGCGGATTCGCCGCGATCGTTTCGCCAAGGTCTACGCGCCGCTGGCCGATTGCTACCGCCGCGTCGGCTTGAACGACGACGCGCTCGAGATTTGCCGCGTCGGCCTCGAGATTTTTCCGCGCTACCTCGCCTGCCACGAAGTGCTCGGCAAAATCCATCTGCGCCACGGCCGCCTGGCCGACGCGAAACGCGAACTGGAGCTGGTGCACAGCGTGATCACCGACAGCGTCGAGCTGAACCAGGCGCTGATCAAGTTGTATTCCCGCCTCGGCGAATTCGAAAAAGCCGCGCCGCTGCTGGACGAGGTCATCGAAAAAAATCCGTTCGATTTCGAGATGCGCAACATCCGCACCCAGATGCATCGTCAAACCGAGGTGCAAAAGCTGGGCGAAAGCGCGGGCGTCGATATCTACGACCTGGCCGAACGCAAATCCGCCGTGCTCGACATTCGCACCATCATCGCCGAGGACGATACGTACCGCGCCATCGACCGCGAGGCCGCGACGCGCGCCACCGACCACACGCTGAACAATCTGGAGCAGCTCGAGTCGTCGATCGACGAAGTGGCGGCGCTGCTCAGTGAGGAGGCCGGCGAGGTACACGGCGGCCGCCCGCGCCCCCCGCTCAACGAAGACGACAAACGCGCGCTGCTGCGCCGGCAGGAAACGCTGGCCGAGGGCATCGAGGAACTGAACATCGCGGCGGTGATGGCCCAGGTCGAGCTCGAAATCAGCCTGCTCGACGAAGCGACCATCGTCTGTCGGCGGATGCTGGCCGGCGAGCCGCAAGATGAAGACCTGCAATCGCTCGCCGCCAAGCTCAATCGCCGCCTCGAAGAAAAAGAGGGCGAGCTCGACAAGCTCGAAAACATGAACCTCGCGCGCGGCTTGTGATCCTCTGAGTTGGAAAGGGACCGTCTTCTTCTCCGCCCGCCCCAACGGTCCGATGGTTCGACTTCCTAGCGCGCGTCCGGCTTCGTTTCGCGCCAATGGATCGCTTCATGCGGGCAGCACGACACGCACAAACCGCACCCATCGCAGAGCGCCTCGCAGATCGCCAACCCCGGAGGCGTGCACGGCACCTCCATGGTCGAGCAGTACTTGACGCACTTGGCGCAGCAGAAATTCAGCGGCTCCTGAATTGCCTGGTTGGGACAGCAGGCGATACATGTCGCGCAATTCTTGCATTTGACCGCGTCAATGGCCGGTCGGCGGGCGGAACGCGCTACGGCGCTTGGCGCCGAATCGTGTATCGGGCTGTCCACTTCCATCTCACTGTT
>PMZC01000078.1 GCA_003170555.1 Deltaproteobacteria bacterium | reverse complement strand
TCCTCGGTGTTTTCGCGGAAGATGACCACGTCAAGCCGATCGGGCCGGGTCAGCGGGCTGGGCACGCCGCGGTAGTGCCGCACCGGCCGGATGCAGGCGTAGAGATCCAGTTCGCGGCGCAGCGCCACGTTGACCGAACGGATGCCGCCGGAGACCGGCGTCGTCAACGGTCCTTTCAACGCGACTTTGAATTCGCGAATCGCGGCCAGCGTTTCGGGCGGCAAAGAATCTTTGCCGGCCTCGCGCGCCGCATCGCCCGCCAGCAACGGCTGCCACGCGATGCCCCGCCGGCCTTCGTACGCGCGGGCGATCGCCGCATCGAGCACGCCCACGGCCGCGCGGACGATTTCGGGGCCGGTGCCGTCACCGGGAATCAAACCGATCGCCGGGTGATCCGGCACGATCAACTGGCTGTCTTGTACGACGATACGCGAAGGCACGGATGCAACTCCGTTGTCGTTTGATAGAAGCCTAATCACGAAATGTGGGTTTGCATGGCAGGGGGATTGGGGGTTGGGGTCAAGGGTCTAAGGTTGCACCCCTTCACCTCGGTTCGCGCGCCTACGCTTCCTTACCGCCCACGTCCTCGATGCCGTAGCGCTCCATCTTGTAGCGCAGGCGGTTGCGGTCGATGCCGAGCAGCCCGGCGGCGCGCGCCTTGACGTAGTTGGTTTCGTAGAGCGCGCCGAGAATCAGCGTCCGCTCGAACTTTTCGATTTCCGCGTCGAAGTCGACCGGCCCCGCCAGGCGCGGCGCGGACGGCGTCACGCCGGTCAAGTCGTGCGGCAGGTTCTCGACGCGAATCTCATCACTTTGCGCCAACACGCAGGCGCGTTCGATCACGTTCTGCAATTCGCGGATATTGCCCGGCCAATGGTAGCTGGTGAGCAGCAGCATCGCTTCCGCCGAGATGCGCTTCTTCTGCCCGCGGCCGGCGAACTGGTGCAGGAAGTGTTCGACAAGCAACGGGATGTCGTCGGGGCGCTCGCGCAACGGCGGCATGAGAATCGAAATCACGTTCAGGCGATAGTAAAGGTCTTCGCGGAAATCCTTGCGGGCGATGCCTTCTTTCAGGTCCTGGTTGGTGGCCGACAGAATGCGCACGTCGACCTCGATCGTTTGGTTGCCGCCGACGCGTTCGAACTCCTTTTCCTGCAGGAAGCGCAGCAGCTTGACCTGGATGTTATGGCTGATGTCGCCGATCTCGTCGAGGAACAGCGTGCCGCCGTGCGCTTGTTCGAAGCGGCCGATCTTGCGCGCCACCGCGCCGGTGAACGAGCCGCGTTCGTGGCCGAACAATTCGGATTCCAACACGCCCTCGGCGTACGCGGCGCAGTGCGCGCGCACGAACGGTCCGGTCTTGCGCGGCGAGTTGGCGTGGATGGCGCGCGCGACCAGCTCCTTGCCGGTGCCGCTTTCGCCGAGTACGAGCACCGAGGCGTCGGACGCGGCGACCTTGCGGATCGTGTCGAAGACGCGCTGCATCGTCGCGCTGCGGCCGATGATCTCGTTGAAATTGTAGCGGCGCGTTTCGTCGGCCTGCAACGAATCGAGACTGGCCTGGATGCGCACCATCTCGCGCTTCACGGTCACCTGCGCCAGCGCCTTTTCCAGCTTGACCTTCATCTCGGCGTAGGTGAACGGCTTGGCGATGAAATCGAACGCGCCCTTGCGCATCGCCTCGACCGCTTTTTCGATCGAACCGTACGCGGTGATGACCATGACCACCGCATCCGGATTGCGGTCCATCGCGTGCGACAGAATGTCCAGCCCCGAGGCGCCCGGCAGACGCAGGTCAGTGACGATCAGATCGAATTGCAGTTGATCCAGCGCGGACAACGCCGGCGCGCTGTCGTAATAGGTTTTCACCTCGTGGTCCATGCGGGAAATGATTTCAGCCAGCCCGTCCGCCGTGGATTGGTGATCGTCCACCACCATGACTCGCGCCATTACGACACCTCCGCGTAAGGCAATTGGACGACGAAACACGCGCCGCCCGTAGGATGATTGTAACAATGAATCGAGCCGTTGTGCGAGATGATCGTCTTATGCACGATGGACAGACCCAGGCCGGTGCCGCTGCCCTTGGTCGTCACGAACGGATGGAAGAGCCGGGTCTTCACTTCGTCGCTGATGCCCGGGCCGCTGTCGCGGATTTCGAGTTGGAAGCCGCCGTCCGTGCTGGCCGGGCCGCGCACGGTCAACCACAGGCGGCCGTGTTCGTCCATCGCCTGGCACGCGTTTTTGATCAGGTTGACCAGCGCGCGCCGGATCGCCGCCGGGTCGAGCATGGTGTCGGGGACGTGCCGGTCGAACTGCCGCACGACTTCGATTTTCTTTTCTTCCAGATCGGCGCCGACCAGGGCCAGGGCGTCTTCGATCAAATCGACCAGGTTGGACGGCTCGGGCTCGGGCGGCTTGGGTCGCGCGAACAAAAGGAAGTCGGTGAGGATCACATTCAGCCGCGCCACTTCATCGTGGATGCGCGTGAACCGTTCGTCGAGCAGGCCTTTGACCAGCAGGTCTTCCTGCACCAGGCCGAGCAGCAACTCGATGCCGTTGAGCGGGTTGCGGATTTCATGCGCGATGCCCGCGGCCAGTTCGCCCAACGCGGCCAGGCGTTCGCGCATCGTCAACTCCTGCTGCAGATGTTTCTCCTCGGTCCGGTCGACCAGCGACAAGCTGAAGCCGATCTGCGCGCCGAGGTGATCGGTCAGCGGCTGCAGCGTCGCTTCGACGTAGCGCTCGCCATCGGCGGCCTGCAGTACGACCGGCTGGTTGTTGATCGGCTCGCCGCGGCGCCAGATCGACAGCAGTTGCGGATGCGCGGCCAGGCGCTGATCCATCTTTTCCTTTTCTTTTTTGCGCGGGCCGAGGAACGTCTCCGCCGCCGGATTTTCGCTGGTGAGTTCGCCGTCCATATCCGCCGTCAGAATGCCCGAGACCAGACCGCGCAAGACGTGCTCGTACAGATGCCGCGCGTCGGCCAGCGCCGCTTCGTTCATGCGGCGGATCTGCTGGTCGCGGGCCTGAATGTCCTCGGCCATGTCGTTGAAGGTCTGGCCCAGGAAGTTGATTTCGTCGGTGCTGCGCACCGGAAAGCGCGCATCGAATCGGCCCTGCCCGAGTTGCGCCGCCGCCTCGACCAGCTTACGGATCGGCTGGACGATCGTGCGCGCGGTGAAGATCGACACCGCCGCCACGATAATGAACCCGAGGGCGGTGATCAGAATGAGCTGCTGGCGCAATTGGCCCATGACCACGAAGTCGGTGGCGAGGTCTTCAATGGCCAGCACGCCCTGCATCTGCCGCGCGACCATGACCGGGATGTACGCCGTGATGATCAGCGAGCCGTCGAGGTCGCGATACGGGCCGTAGGTCGTAGGCTGGCCTTGAATCAGATCGATCTTCGCCGTCTTGTTGATGTACGGAATCGGCAGCGATTGACCGGGGTCGAGCGTGCCCGCCATGTAAATGAAGTGCTCGCCCTCGAGGCGAAACAGATACGCGTTGCGCACGTCAGCCACCGACACCAGCCGCTGCAGCGAGTCGGTCATCGCGTCGAGCGTGATCTGCGCCCGCGGGTCGTTGAACCGCACGGCCAGCGTGCGCGGCAGCAGCGGGTCGGGCGAGGCGATCGTGCCGACGTGCAGCAGCTTGCGATACAACCGTTGCTGCAGCGTGCCCTGCATCGCGCCCAGCACGAGGTAGCTGGACAACCCGGCCTGCAACGCCAGCACCATCGCGAAGGCGAAGGTGATCCGCACCAGCAAACGCTGCTTCGGTTCGAAAAGAATCCTGCTCATTGCCGGCTATTCTAGCGCATTGAATCGGCGGGCGGCTATCGGGTACCGGGCGCCGGGTTCCGGGGCTCGGGTCCGGCGGGTCGGCCTTTCTCCGTCGCGACGCGGTAGATCCAATCCGTCGGCGGAACGAGCGTCACGCGCGAGGCGATGAAGGCCTGCCATTGCGTGGCGAACTCGGCTTGGAAGTTTTGCAAATAGAGCACGTAGTCGATGTGCTGGCGCACGAGGTACGCGCCGATGTCACCGCTTTGCATTTCGCGCAGCGCCTCGAAGTTCAGAATGCCGTCGAGGTTGACGATGGTGCGGCCGCGCACGTAGTAGCCATAGACGCCGCAGTCGGTATAGCCGATGCGCGCGCCGGGCTCGGTGACGCGCTCGATCACGGCGATGCGGTCGCGCGGCACGTCGGCGTCGGCGTCGCGCACCCACGTGGAAATCGCCGGCAGCGCGGTGAGGAAAACCAGCGCGGCGACGAACACCACGCGAACCGCGGCCGACCCCGGCGGCGATTGTTTTTCCACACCGGCGCCGGACAGTCGTGCGAAAACTCCGCTCAAGAACGCGCCCAGCACAACGACCATCCCCGCATTGAACGGGAAGAAGTGGCGCATCGAGTAATTGAGTTGGTAGAGCGGGTAGTACACCGCCGCGCACGCCACCGCCGGCCATAGAAACGCCAGCGGATTGAGCCGCCGCATTTGGCGCAGACCGCTGCGTCCGAAGCGGATGACAAAGACGAGCGCCAACGCAATGACCAGCAGCAACGCGACCGCGATCGTCGGCCGCTGGTGCAGCAATTCAATCAGCAAACCGGTCTGCGGTCGCTGCGCGCCGAGCCAATGCGCGCCGAGCGTGCGCGAGATGCCCTCCCAGCCCAAGCCGACGAGCGGCAGCTTGAGCACCAGGCTGACCACCTTGGCCATCGCGAACGTCGCCAGCCCGCCCACCGAAGCCGGCAGGTCCTGCCGCACCAGGCCGCGCCAGCGATGAAACATGCCGCTCGACTGGACGAACGTGCCAAACGTCAGCCAGCACCAGATGAACCACGGCGCGAGCAGCGCCAGCGCGGGCGCGAAGAGCGCGAGACCGCGACGCACCAGACGCCGCGGCGCGCGGAGATCCTGTTTCGCCAGATCGACGGCCACGGCGACGAAGAGAAACACGGTATCGAAGCGCGCGTAAGCGGTCAGGCCCAGCAGCAGACCGAGTCCGGCGAACGCGTGCGCCGAATCACTCTCGCGGAATCTCAGGTACAGCGCGACGAAGCCCCAGAAAAGCAGGCCGTGCAGCGGCGTTTCCAATCCGCTCATAATTTGCGCGGTCAGGCTGGCATTGACCACGTACAGCGCCCCGGCGATTACCGCCGCGGTCGAATCGACGAGGCGTTCGGTCAGGCGATAGAGCACGACCAGCAGCCCCGCCGAGCACGCGATCATCAACAGCAACGCGAGGCGCAGGCACAACTCCGGTTGATCGCCGAGCGCGGCCATCACCGGCGCCATGAGGAACGAGTACAGCGGTTGCACGCCGTTGGTCGGGAACCCGCCGTAGCTGAAGCCCTGCCCCGTCGCGAGATTGCGCGCGACGGTCAGCGAGTAGTAAGCGTCGTCGAGCAGCAGCGCGTGCGGATTGGCCAGCGCCAGCGCGCCGGTCAGCGCCACGTGTACGACCAGCAAGGCAAGCAACGCGCGATTACGCTTCACGCGAGCACCTCGCGGAAAATATCTTCCAGGCGGCGCAGGTGCTCGTCCGGATCGTGCTCGCGGGCGATGAACGCGCGTCCGGCTTGCCCCAAGCGATCGGCCAGACCGGGCTCGTCTAAATTCCGGATCGCCTCGCGCAGCGCGACCGCGTCGCCCGGCGTGAACAGCAGGCCGGTCTCACCGTGGCGCACGATCTCCGGCAGACTGCCGTGCCCGCTCGCCAACACCGGCCGCCGCCGCGCCATCGCTTCGAGCGCGGTGTGCGGAACGTTTTCCCACCACAACGAAGGCACGAGCACGGCCTTGGCCTGCGCATACAACGACTCGATCTTCGCGCCGGTCGCGAACCCGACGAACTCCGCCTCGCGCACGCCCGCGGCGTAATCGCGCAACGCCCGCGCGTCCGGCGTATGCGGATCGCCCGCGAGCAACAGCCGCCGCCCTGTGTCGCGCACGGCGTCGAGCGCCACGCGCACGCCCTTGGTCTCGGACAGATTGCCGACGTAAAGCAACGGGCCGTCGTCCGGCGGCGGACCCGGATCGGGCGGCAGCGCCACCGGCGTCGGCAGATGCGTCATCGCGGCCGACGCGAAGCCGGCGCTCGCCATCGTCTCGATGAGAAAACAACTCGGCGACAGATAACGCGCCACGGACCGCGGCGCGCCCTTCGTGCGGGCGTAGGCCATCGCCGCCACGCGCGCGCCGGTCACCGCAAGTGATTTCTTCAGACACCGATGAACCAGCGCGGGCGCGAGGCTCTCGCGGCACAAAAAGCACGGCCGCCCGTCGCGCAGACAATGGTACGCGGGGCAGACCATCTGGAAATCCGACAGCCGCATCACCACCGGCACGCCGGCTTCGCGCGCCGCGAAAATGAGCTCGGGGTACAAATGGTTGGCGATTTGCAGCGCATAGACCAGTTCGATCCGCCGTTCGCGCAGCACGCGCTGGGCCGCGCGAAAGACCGTGGGGTTGCGAATCACCCGCGCCGCGAGCCGGGCTTGTTCGCGCCGACCCAACCGCCGATCGCCGTAGAGCACGAAGTCTTCGTCGACCGGCGGCGGCGGAAAATACTGCGCGTCGGGTGTCGGCTCGTTGCGCGCATAACGCAGCGCGAACGGCGTGACCTCGTGCCCGCGCGCAATCAATCGCTCGCGAACGGCGAAGAGGTAGCGCTCCGGTCCGCCGGAAAGAAAGAAGCGATTCGACGCCAGCAGCAGGCGAATGGTTTGTCTCCCGGCGCGCTTCGTTGCATTTGCGCGCCGCTGTGTTATCTCTAAGCACCATGAAACGGCAACCGCGTCAGTTGATCCTGGCCTCGGCGAAACTCATTCTGGCCGTCGCCGCCCTGGTCATTTTGGGGCTTTTGACCCGGCGATACAACTACACCTTCGCCGAGGTGACGGCGAAACTGCGGCAGTATGACCCGCTGCCGGCGGGCTTGGCGCTGACGGTCGGCTACGCCCTGGCGTCGATCATTCCCATTCCGCTGCGCGACATACTCAAGTTCGCCGCGGCCCAGGTGTTCGGTTTTTTGGCCAGCACGCTGATCATCTGGACCGGCGAGATCATCGCGGCGGCGGCGTGCTTTTGGATCGCGCGTCTCGCGGGCAAGGATTTCATCGACCAGTTGTTCGGCGCGCGCCTCGCCACGTTCAACGCGAAGCTCAAAGGCGCGGGTTGGCGAACAGTGGCGTGGCTGCGCGTCTTGCCGATTACGCCCTACCGCCAGTTCAACTTCGCCGCGGGTCTGGTGGACCTACGCTTCGGACCGTACCTCGCCGGCAGCGCGCTGGGCGTGCTTGTGCGCACGGCGATCATGCAAGCGCTGTTCACCCGGTTGGCCTCGCTGCTCGTCGTGTATCAGGTGACGCTCTGGCAGTTCTTCCTCGCTTCGATCGCGTTCGTCCTGACGATGGGGCTCGGCTTTTGGTGGTACGTGCGCCGCGGCAATCGCACCGAGGTCAAACCCGATGAACCGTGAACGAAATAGGCGCAATCTGATCGTCGGCGCGATTTCGCTGGCCGTCATCGCCGCGTTGTTCGCGCTCGGCTGGCATCTGCAGACGCGCCAAAAAGCGGATGACCGCCGCACGCTCGCCGCGGCCGATGCGGCGATGGCCCGCGGCATCGCCGGCGATTGCGGCGCGTTTGCGCGCGCGCAGGCGGGCTACGTGAAGGTGATGCAGCACTATCTGCAGAACAAGGACCTGGTCGGCAAGGCGCAGATCGCGAACGACCTGGCGAAACTCTGCGGCCACGTCACGGCAACGGAACTGCAGAACCGCGAACTCGTGGCCGTGGCGACGAAGTACGCGCCGGCGGAACTGACCGCGCTGGCGCTGGCGCAACTGGCGGTCGGCAATCGCGAAGCCGCGCTCTTCACATTGGCGCGGCTGCCGGATGATCCGCTGTGCCAATGGCTGTCCGGTTGGCTGCGCAGCATCCCGCCTGTCCCCAAGCGATAAGCCCCTCGATTTTTTTTGACAGGATGAACAGGATAATCAGGATCGACAGGATAAACTCAATTTTTACGACGGGTGGCGCGGGCACGCGAAGCCTGCCGTTGCTACCTCGGAACAAGCACTGGCAAACTTCGTTTCACTTCGTGTGCCAGTGCCACCCAGACAACGGGGTTGGGGGAGGTCGCCAACGCCCTTCACTTCGGCGCGGGAAAATTCTCCGCGAACCAATCGGTCAGCAGCGTTACGTTCTGATGCGCGCGCGCGACAAACTTGGGATGCATGTCCGAAATGCGCCGCTTCAATTCTTTTTCGCGCGACATCATGTTTCGCGTCATCTCGATCAACCGATCATCGAGGTCCGACACCTTGGGGAACGGATCGGGATGCTTCACGTAGTCGATGAACAGATCCATGATGTCCAGTTCGCGGAACACCGCCTCGCAGCGCGTATCGGACGACACCGAGATCATCGGAATCGCCGAACATGACGACAGCACCACGGCGTGATAGCGGGTGGTGATCAAGCCTTTGAGAATCGACAGCACCGAGATGATGTCGTCGACGATGTTCTCGTCGCTGGACACGAGCACCGCGCGGTCCTTGTGCTTCATCGTGTCGTAGATGCGCTTGGTCGGCGGGAAGTCCATGTGCTCCATCGAAATCAGTGCGATGTCGGCGTCGTACGTCTCGACGCACCAGTCCGCGTGCCGGGCGGATTGCTCGACGTACCGCTGGCTGCTTTCGCGGGAGCCTTTTTGCCACGTCTGATAAAACGGATAGACGTAGAGGTCTTCCTTCGGCCCAAACGGACGGAAGCTGATCGGCCACCAGAAAAATTCTTTGGGCGCGATGCCGATGATCGGTTTGCCGTTCGGGTTCAAGCCCAGCCGGTCGAACACCTTCTGCCGATACTCGATCGGCGGCATAGGATATTCATACGCGCCGTCAGCCGTGATGTGCATCTGGTTGGTGACGCCGTATTCCTTCATCCGGGCCGCGGCGTCGGGATTGCGCAGCATGACCAGGTCGAGATCGTTCAGCGTGCTGCGGACGATCCGCTGATTCATCGGCTTGAGATGTCCGCAGTCATTGGCGTACGCCACCACCTTGTGCCCCCGCAACTTTTCCAGCTTGGCGGCGCCGCAGAACATCATCAGGAACAGCGAGGAGAAGTGGTCGATGAAGGTCGATCCTTCGGAAAGAAAAAAGATATCGAACCCGCCGTGAAACAGAATGCCCGGGTTCTTGAACAACATCCAGGGGCCGATCTCCATGATCTTCGCCTCGGGATAATCTTTCAGATAGCGCTTCTGATTTTCGGGATTGATCGTCAGGACGGTCAACTCGCCGACGCGATCGCCCATCACATCCTTGATTGTTTTCAGCGTGGTCAGCAGCTTCGCTTCCGAGCCCGTGTTGTTGACGCCGTTGTAACCAAAGCACGCGACCTTCAGCTTATCCTTGGGAACAGGCATCGGATCCTCCGGTAGAAAAAATTGCGCGCCGAAGCCGCGTTATTATAAAAAGCGACCGCCGATTGTCAACCGATCGCGGCCCGTCGACCTCGCGGGATAATCATTGCGCCGCCTAGTCGATTTTTTGTCGGCGACACGACTTTCATCTGCGCCGATCCTTGACAACTTCGACGCGATGTGTTGAAAATCAACTCCCTTGGCTCGGTGAAAACTTTCCGGTTTCTGGGGGGAAAAAATGATCGATTCACTGCGCAAATTCCGCGAGATGCCCGGCGACTACAAGACCGCCAATTTCTTCGATTTCGTTTATTCGGGCCTCACCGTGGGGCTGGTCTATACGCTGGGCAAAGGCGCCAAATTGCTCGCGGCCAACAAAAAGTGGAAACCGGGTGAAAAGCTGCAGGTTTTGTTTCTCGCCTACTCCGGCGCGCGCAACACCGGCGCCGAGGTGCGCGTCGCCGAATGCCTGCGCCAGACGAATCAAATTCTGGGCGCGGACAACATCGAGATCAACATGATGACCTTGGACGTCGCGGAAGCGGAGCAATATTTTAAGGGCTACAAGGTCAACCTGCGGCATCTCAATTCGGTCTTCTTCGGCGATGTCTTCAAGCAGGTGCTGCGGAATCACCTCATCGTGCTGGTCGAGGGTTCGTGCTGGAAGGAAAACTTCGCTTCCGCTCTGCTGCTTTATTTTTTGTACGGCGCGGGCCTGGCGCGGCAGATGGGCAAGGCGAGTTTTTCTTACGCGGTCGACGCCGGCAAGATGAACAAGATCAACAATTACGTTTCCTGGCTGCTGTCGCGCGACACCAAGCTGATCACGCGCTCCGCGCCGGCGAGCCAGGTGCTGGCCGACATCTCCCTGCCCGGCGCGATTCAACGGGTGGACACCGCGTGGTCGATGCCCACCGAGACGCCGGCCTGGGCCGACGCGAAACTCAAGGAACTGGGTTGGAACGGCAAAAAGAAATTGGCCGGCCTCGCCTTCCAGAACTATTTCTGGTGGCCGATCATTCCCAATTTCCCCGCCTATCTCAAAACGCTCGTCACCGGCGACAAGACCAACCAATACAAGCTGGTTTACTACTACGACTACGACGCCGAAGACAAAAAGAAATACGAAGCCTTCCGCGACGAGTGCGCCGCGTACATGGATTGGCAGGCGGAGACCTACGGCGTGCAGCCGGTGATCGTCGCGATGGAAGCGCTCGATGAAGTGGCCTGCCGCGACCTCATCTCCTGCATGAAGCATCCGGCGATTCTCATTTCCTGCAACGAGTACGTCGGCACGCAAATCGGCGCGATCCTGCGCCGGCTGTCGATTCTGACCACGACGCGCTATCACGCGATGGTGCTGTCGATGCCCGGTTGCGTGCCCTTCATCGGCCTGTCGCGCGACGAGCGGATCATGGGCGTGATGAAAGAGATCGGCGAGCACGAGCAGTACTACGTCGATTACCAAACGCCCGAATTGCTGACGGTGCTGAAAGACAAGACGACCGCGATTCTCAACAACGCCAAAGAAGCCAAGCGCTACGCCGAGAACATCCGCGCCAATCTGCCCTACTACTATTCGCAGATGGCGATGCTGGGCCTCGACATTCGCGACCTGGTCAAGCAGAAGTTCCCGGAGTTTCCGTTGCCGGCGATCGACGAAAACAACGTGGAATCGCTGGTGCCCTTCATCCCGGCCGAGCACCTGGCCGCCGCCAAGAAGCGGTTCTTGCAGATCAAGGCGGAGGAAGGACGGTAGGTAGTAACCGGATCGTATCATTGGTATTGACCCGCGCCATTTTCTTGTTGAGAATAATTACACTCAATTGACCGAATGACCTTTTTCAATTTGCCTGGAAACGATGGGAGAATATTCGAGAATGTCTGCGATAAAAAATACAGCGTTGTGGAAGTACCTTCACAAGAAAAAGCCGGAGTATTCCGAGCGAATCTTGATGCTTTATCAAAAAGCCACAGATTGGCTAAAACACATTGTCGAGACGTTTCCCGAGTATACCGATCATTCTATTGAGCACAGCGAGAGAATTATTCAGCAGCTCTCACTAATGTTGTTTAAAAACAATGGCAAAACACCAGTTGTAAAATTCACCGCGATGGAAGTCTATTTGCTGATGGCGGCGGCAATTCTCCATGATTTTGGAATGGTAGTCACGGATTCCGAAAAAAAGGAGATACTAAAAAGCCAGGAGTGGCAAGATTTTGTCAACGATGAAAAGAGAAAAGAAAAATGGAATCGAATCGAGAAAATTAATATTGAGAAAGTGGAACCTCTTGATCTTTGGGCGTCGATGTTGGAATTACGTTTGCTGCTCGCGGAATACGTGCGTGCCATACATCACAAACGTAGCTCTCTTCAGCTCGAACTGCACAAGGATCAATTGGGTGAATTTGATCTAGGCTCTCCGGAAGTATTAACTATTATTAGCAATATTTGCGCTGCGCACGGGCTAGACCATTATTCACTTAAAGACAATGAGCGCTTTCCGGAACTGGTGACACCTCTCGATGAACATGTGAACGTACGCTTTCTTGCTATCCTTCTGCGCGTCGGTGATC
>PMZC01000050.1 GCA_003170555.1 Deltaproteobacteria bacterium | reverse complement strand
CGGCATCGTGCTGCTGACGGTGGAGACGGAAATAGGATTGTTCGGAAACAACGACATGATGCAGGGCGGATTCTTGGAAAGCCCGCGGGAAATCAGAAGGGGCTCGAGACTCTACCACAGCATCGGCGAGCTGACGGAAGGCCAACGGGTCACGTTCTCGGGTCGACTGATCGTCGCCGAAAAGGAAACGACGGAAAAGATGAGCGTTTGCGGCGACGCCTGGTTGATCGAGTTCACCGACATCAGAGCGGCACAATAGACTTGCGTGTCTACGATCTGCATGGCAATCCCCTCATTTTGATTGACGCTCGATCATATTGATGACGTTCACAAAATCCCTGTTCGGCTTGTTTTCTTCGGGAGGGCGAGAATTCAAGCACTTACGCGACGGCGTCGAAACGGCACGACGCGTGCACTTGCCACAGCCGGATACTTACAAAAGGAGAAGTCAATGAGACACACATCCAAGGTCAAGATTCTGGTGTTTGCCGTGGCCGTCGTGGTCGCCGCAATCGCCATCGGCTGCGCAACCGCCCCGCCGCGTACGGACGCAGCTACGTCAGGGATCCGCGCCGCCGAGGAAGTCGGAGCGACCGCCATACCGCAAGCTTCGCTTCATTTGCAGTTAGCCAAAGAGGAACTGGAACAGGCCAGGCAGTTCGCCAAAAAAGGCGACAAGAAGCGGGCCGCATCGATGTTGTTGCGCGCCGAGGCCGACGCCGAACTGGCCGTGGCGCTCTCCCACGGAGATGCTGAAAGACTGGAAGCCGAAAAGGCAATGGAACTGGTGCGCCAATTCCGGCACGACAACCCCTGACCAACGAAAAGGAACAAAACATGAAACCGATACGATTTTTGATTCTCGTCGCGGTCGTCGCGCTCTTCGCCGCCTGCGCGACCGTGACGCCGAATGAACTGATCAGCGCTCGCGCGGCCTACGAGACAGCGGCCGCGGGTCCAGCGGCTCAACTTGTGCCGGCGGATCTACACAAGGCGCAGGTGGCGCTCGAGTTGGCCGAAAGATCATTTCAGGAAAACTCCGACTCGTACATCACGCGCGATTTAGCGTACGTCGCCCAACGCAAGGCTGAACTGGCGGAAGCGCTTGCCGTCGCCGCCGCCGACAAAATAAAAAAGGCCGAAGCGGAAGCCGCTTTACAGCGGGAACAAGCTGCGGTCGTGGTGCGGACGAGGCAGGACTTGGCCGACTCCGAGGCGCGGACGGCCGCTGCGCTGGCCGAACTAGCCAGGCTCGCGGCAGTCAAGCAAGAGGCCCGTGGGTTGGTCATTACGCTCTCCGGGAGCGTCCTCTTTGAATCCGCGCAGTGGACCTTGTTGCCCTCCGCGCAGGTCAAGCTTGACCAGGTGGCCAAAGCGCTGCTCGCGGTCGGCAATCGCGACCTCATCATCGAGGGGCACACCGACTCCCAGGGCTCCGACCAATACAACCAAGTTCTCTCGCAACATCGGGCCGACGCAGTCCGCGATTACCTCGTGCAGCGAGGCTACCCAGCCAACCGCATCCAGGCGCGCGGCATGGGCGAAGGCCATCCGATTGCCGACAACCGTTCGCCCGAGGGGCGGGCCAACAACCGTCGCGTCGAAATTATCATTGCACCCGAAACACACCCATCCAACTAGTAAGAAAGAGAATCTGATGAAAAACTCAATGAAACACGTTTATATGGTCGGTGGTCTCATGCTCGCGGTGGGCGCATTGCTGCTCGTCGGCGGCCTGTTGATCGGCTCCTGCGGCGGCACGGAATCTAACCGGGCCAAAGACAACTTCAATTCCGCGGTCGCTTGCTCGGACTACTGCAACAGGAAATACGAATGCGAAAACCATACCCCGACCACCGAGGAGAAAAATGACTGCGTCGGCGGCTGCCGCAACTCGATCGAGAACAACTGCGGCAACGAAAACCAGGCCGCCGCCAACAAGAAGATCGAACAATGCGTTGACAAACCCTGCGCCGAGTTCGGTCCGTGCATGGTCTTCGACGCCGCCCCGAGTTGTTTCGGCTTCGTCGACGACGACGCCACTGACGACGACACCACCGCGTGAGCGCGGCGATCGCCGGGTGACGGAAAAGCGTACACGAAACCAAGATAACACCACCCTGGAAAGGGGAATCAGATGAACCAGGATCAAGCGGAAGGCAAGTGGAATCAGATTAAAGGCCGAGCGAAGAAGGCTTGGGGCGAGCTCACGGACGACGACTTCAAGAAAGCGGAAGGCTCCGCGGACAAGCTCTACGGCATCATCCAGGCGAAGTTCGGCGACACCAAGGAAGCGATCAAAGCAAAGCTCGATAAGCTGCATCTAAAATAATTCCCGATGGTCGAAACGGCCCGGGGGCGAAGCGTGTTGGCGACGCGCCGCGCTCTCGGGCTCCCGCCAAAGCGGGAACCGGACACGCAACGATGGAGGTAAGACGATGAGACACACAATGAGCAAACGACTGGCGTTGGTCGCCTTGATTGCGATGGCTTCAACGCTCGTCATCGTCACCGCGGCATCGGCGCAGTCGACGTTGCCGTGGTTGATGATTACCGTGCGCCCCGAGCTCGGTGGCGGCAGCGGCGCGGTCACCTTGAAGTGGAATTCGATCGGCGACTTCGCGAGCCACGAAGAATCGCCCGCGATCCAAGGCGCGGGTTGGGGCGGCTTGGCGATCGAGCCGTTTTTCATGCCGACTAGTGGCCGCCAGTTTATTATCTCGCCGCTGTTGTCGTTCGGTCGGGGCTCCGGAAGTTTCAGCAGCGAGGGCCCGATCGTCGACGGCCAGAACATGAGATATTCGCAGTGGGTGCTCGCGGTCGGCGCCGGATACCAATGGTATTTCGGCGTCACGAGAGCGACGAACTTGTACCTCATGGGACACCTTGGCGCCGGCCAGATCTCGCTCGCCGTCGACGACAACGGCTGGCAAACGTCCGATTCGATGGGACTCGGGTATCTCGACGTGACAATCGGTTCGATGCATCGCTGGGATAACGGTTTCTTACTCGGCGGCGCGTTGATTCTCAGCGGCGAGAGCTTCAACGGCTCGACCAGCGCCGGCAACTTCTGGGATGTCGACACCAGCGGCAACATCCGCATGGTGCGGTTGGGCCTCATGTTGGGTTACGCGATTAGATGATGCGCGGCCGCAAGGCGCGGACAAACACCAAACGCGAAAGGAGGACCGCATGGAATCGATAGAAATGAACCAGGAGAAGATCGAAGGACCGTATACGCCGTCGACCGCAATGAATAACCAGGTTGGGGCCGAGACCACGCGAGCCCTGTTGGGACCGGGGCCCCAGATTCGAGGCTTGCTCGGACCCGGTAGCCAAGAAATGGGGGCTTCCGGGGACGACGCTTCCCCTTCGGAGTAGTTCGAAGCCGGCGGCAGCACTGGAACTTGCGCCCCGTGATCTGCTGCTCCTAGAACCAGAGCAACCGGACGATGGCTTGGTTCCGTACCGAATACGTATTGATGTCCATATTTCGCTGGACAAAGTACGAAGGATCGAATTGGCGAATACGAGACGTGTAATCCCTGCCGCAAGTCGGCAAGCTTCAATTCCGCCACCATAGGAACTCTCCTTTCCCTCTCTCAGTTTTCATGGCGGCGCACGCCCCCAGGCTCTCCCCAGGAGCGAGCGCCATCGTCAGTGTGTTGTGTCAGGCTGCGTTCAGGTTTTCGATGACGTTCGACCGGGACGGGAACTAACCTTGACGGCCAAGAGCGTTTGGCGTAGCCATAAAATCAGCAACTGTCGTCCATAACTTTCGACTGAGTCCGGGACAGGCTCTCCCAGGAATCCCGGCAACACGAGGAGATCGAGCATGAAGAACGTGGAAATGAAGCTGGAAGGCGACACCCTGATCATCAAGGTGGACGTGAGCAAGGAGTTCGGGCCTTCCGCCTCCGGCAAGACGATCATCATCGCCACCACGGAGGGCAACGTGGCCATCCCGGGCGCCGAGGAAAAGAAGATCGGGCTCAACGTCTACAAGAAGAAAACGTCTGGCTGATAGGGAAGGGTGGGGGAGCACATGGAGATGATCGGCAAGGCCCACGAGACCACGGTCTCCGGCGCCACGATCACTTGGGGTGAAATGGGCGACGGCTATCCGCTCGTGCTCCTTCATGGCATCACGGATTCGCACCGCGCCTGGAGAAGGGTAGCGCCCCTGCTCGCCCGGCGTTTCCGCGTCCTGATGCCCGATCTGCCCGGCCACGGCTATTCGGGGCGGCCAGACGCGCCGTACACGTTGACCTGGTACGCGAGCGTGATCGCCGCCTGGATGGAGGCGGTCGGCGTCGAGAAAGCGCATGTCTGCGGCCACTCCTACGGCGGCGGGGTCGCCCAGTGGATGGTGCTGGAACAGCGGGCGCGGATCGACCGCCTGGCTCTGGTGTCGGCGGGCGGCCTGGGGCGCGGGGTCGCCCCGGGGTTGAGGTTCGCTACCTTTCCCGTGTTGGGACCGCTGCTCGCGCCTCTGGTGATGCGCGTTGCCCTTCCTGCTTTCGTGCGGCTCGCGCCAGCGACGTTCGGCCACATGGAACCCGAAGAGCAAGAACGATTCATCGCGATGAGCCGTATTCCCGGTTCCGACCGGGCGTTTCGGCGAACGGTGGAGGGCGTCATCAACTTCTTCGGGCAGTATATGCAGACCATCCAGCGGGTCGGCGAGGTTGACCTGATGCCGCCGGTCGCCCTGTTCTGGGGCGCGAAAGACCCGATCATCCCGGTTCGTCACGGCCGAGACGCCCTGGCCCATTCAGAGGGAATCACTCTCACGGTCTACAAAGGGTGCGGACATTTCTGCCACCTGGACGCCCCGGAGCGTTTCGCGAAGGACCTGACCGAGTTTTTGTTGGACCCGAACCGCCCACCCGCACGCTTTCTTTCAGCACCACGGAAAACGTCGCTGAAGAACTTTTTCGGGCCGCCCAAAAGATGATCGCATCCATGTTAGAGTGGCTTTTGTTAGCCGGGGATCTTCCGGCCGAACAAAGAGATCGATTGAAATGGTTGATCGATTGATACACCGACCTGCGTCACGTAACCATCCCGCCATAACCAAGCGGCGGAAGATCGGTTTCACGGCGAAGGACGACCGATGACCAAGGGGAAACCGAAAAACAACTACCATGCCCCGCTGCGACCCGATGACACGCCGAAGCAGACGGTCGGCTGCCGCCAAGCCAATCCCGAGATCTGTAACCGGCACTCGATGGAAACCGTCTGCGCGTTCGTCAGAGCGAACGGGATATGTCTATCGCCCCCGGCGTCGTGGATGAAGCAATATGCAAGACTCCATTCCGCCAAGGCCGCAGCCAATGGTGCGGGAGACCAGACGTGAAAGCCTCAGCGGCGTCAAATCGGCGCGAGCCGCAGGGTACGGCCCGAATCGACGTCTCAATTGATGGCTGTGGGTTAGAGCCAGGAGCCGATGGAGATGAGGGCCAGGAGCACGCCCGCTTCGACTGCAAAGTCAACGCCGAGTCCAATGGAGCTTTGACCGCCCTGGATCATCAAGGCGCGAAGCGCGTCCACCTGGTAGGTAAGAGGATTGCCCCGCGCGAGGGTCTGCAGCCAGCCGGGCATGATGGAAAGCGGGTAGATGGCGTTGCTGGCGAAGAAGAGCGGCATGGTGAGCATTCCCGGCAGCGACCTGCTGCGCATTGTTTCCAATCTTGAAGAGATGAGGTCCAAAAAGGCATTTCAGGCCTAGCCCGAATTGTTTGTGACCATTTCCCTACGTCGAAGACGCCGACGGCCAGCGCTCGGTTGTCGCAGGTTGGTCCGTTTCAGGTTCCGCTCGATCTTCGCGTTGGAGTTTTATTACGCGAGCGCGGCGATAATGTCGTCCGTGGACCGAACACGGCCCAGTCGCTTCAACACGAAATTGATGGAGGCGGCGTGCATTTCCGCGGCCATAGACGCCATGGCGTCCTCCGCGAAAATCTGCTGATAGCCATACTCGTAGGCAAACCTGGCCGTGCTTTCCACGCCATAGTTGGTGGCGATGCCGCACAACACAATGGTTCTCATGCCGCGCCGCCTCAACTGCAGGTCCAGTTCGGTGCCGTAGAACGCGCCCCACTGTTTCTTGGCGATCACGATGTCGCCGGTCTGGGGCGCCATCTCGTCGACAAGTTCGCTCCAGTCGGCGGGCATGTTCGCGGGCGCCGGCCATTGCTCGTCGGCAATCGGACTCAGACGCTCAGGACCCGAAGCCGCGACGCGCACGAGGAAAACCGGCATACTGTTTTTCCGGCACGCGTCCGCAAGCCGCGCGGAATTCGCAACCACCGTTTTCGCGTCGTGCGGCTTGGTGTGCCTCGACGCGATCCCCTTTTGAAGGTCGATCACCACCAAGGCAGTGCTTCCGCGGTCAATGTCCAGCATCATGTTCACGTTCATCGCCCCCGTTGTGGTTCAACCGGCAAGGTGTGACTCCTGGTCTTCGTTCCTGGTTTCGCCGCCGAGATTGTAACGCCGTCTCTCTCGCACTGTCACGCGCGTTCCCGGCGGATTCTCTATTCCATGGTCACGGGGGGCTGACTGATGGGGAACCAAACCCATAGCCGCTCGGCGCCCAAGGTGTATAATTCCGCAGTCAGACGCATGGCGTGGCTGTGTACGTTGACGAACTCGTTGTATGAAGGATGAAGCAGATGAAGGTGATGGCGATCAATGGAAGTCCGCGGAAGACATGGAACACGGCGACCTTGCTGACCAAGGCCCTGGAGGGCGCAGCCTCGCAAGGGGCGGAAACCGAACTCGTGCATCTCTACGATCTCGACTACAAGGGCTGCCATAGCTGCTTCGCCTGCAAGCTGCGCGGCGGTTCGAGCTACGGGCGCTGCGCGATAGATGACGACCTGAAACCCCTGTTGCAGAAGATTGAAACCGTCGACGCCTTGATCCTGGGCTCGCCCATCTATTTCGGCGCGGTGTCGGCCCAAATGCGCGCCTTTCTGGAGCGGCTGATGTTTCAGTACCTGGTGTACGACGAGAAGCGCACCTCGGTTCGCCCCAAAGACCTGCCCACGGCTATTGTCTACACCATGAACATCACCCAAGAAGGCGCACAGGCTCGGAACTATCCGCTCACGCTTGGAGCAATGGAGGACGCGATACGCCGATGTTTGAGCAACAGCGAGGTGCGCACCTTGTACGCGACGGACACCTGCCAGTTTGAGGATTATGCCAAATACGAGGTGACGGCCTTCGATGCCGCGCATAAGCAACGGCGTCGCACGGAGCAACTGCCCCTTGATGGGCAACGCGCCTACGAGATGGGAGCGCAGCTTGCCAAAACGGCGCGGTAGCAACATATCATATCACCGCCGTCCATCCAGCCTACGTGGTGTTCTCGGCCGGCCACAAGTTCCAGCAACCAAACACACGCCGGGCGCCGCTCCCATGAGTGCGATTATCAGCGTGGCCAAGTTCCCTATCGGACGCTCGCCGGGAATGCTATCGTCCAGCAGGGCTGATCTACAGGGAGATAGCGATGCCGGAGCAGGGAACGTGGGAAGATATTTCGGCTACCAGCACGGCCGGTATGCTGGCGAGTATCGTCCGCCGGTTGCCGGGGATATGGATAGCCCGCCGCCGGGCGCGCGCACTCGCGAAAGACCTACCGGTATACGACGGGCCGATCACGCTTCCGGATTTGCCCATTCTGGAATCGTGGCTACAGGGCATCTGCCGGACGGAACACCGCCGTCCGGGAACGCCCGAAGGGCGGCAGGCCGAACTGTGGGTCGCTGACCGCCTGCGGGAATTCGGGCTTGAAAGTGTGACCATGGACCCGCTTCCCATTTCGATATGGACGGCGGAGAAGTGGTCGCTTTCGATCGAGGGCCGGTCCGTACCGAGTTTTTTTGTCGTCAACACGGCCTTCACCGAACGCGAAGGAATGACTGCGCCGCTGGCCTATGTCGGCACGGGCGCGGCCAGGGATTTCGACCGCGCGGACGTCAAGGGGAAGATCGTCGTCGCGGACGTTCCGTTTCCGCGGATGCCCACCGGGCTACTCATGAAGGTCCTGCGCGCCTGCTACGTGCTGTCGGACCCCGACCGCTCCGTCTCTGCGTGGTCGAACCAATACCTCAACTTCGCGCGCCAGAATTTCATCGGCGGCGCAACTTCCGCGGCTGCCGCGCCGGCGAACGATGTCTACTGGCAGGCGGTGCGTCGAGGCGCTCGCGGAATCTGCCTCATCCTCCGGGATCAACCGACGAACTCAAACACTCACTATGGTCCGTATGACGGGATCATGAAGCCGATTCCCGGCCTCTGGATCGGCAAACACGACGGGATCGTTCTCCGCCAGCAAGCCGGAAAAGGGGCGCGGGCCACGCTGGCTTTGTCGGGGCGGGTCGAACCGGGGATCATGCACAACGTTTGGGGCGTGCTGCCCGGCCGGTCCGACGAAGTGATTCTGGTGACCTCGCACCACGACAGCCCTTTCCAAGGCGCGGTGGAGGACGGCGCG
>PMZC01000084.1 GCA_003170555.1 Deltaproteobacteria bacterium | reverse complement strand
CGACAGCGGCGGCTGCGGCTGCTGATCGCGCCCGAATCAAATTCACCGGGGCGGGTTTCGACCCGCCTTTTCTTTTTAATTGGGGTTGGGTGGCACTGGCACACGAAGCGGGTGGCGCTGGCACACGAAGCGGGTGGCGCTGGCACACGAAGCGGGTGGCACTGGCACACGAAGCGGGGTGGCACTGGCACACGAAGCGGGGTGGCACTGGCACACGAAGCGGGGTGGCACTGGCACACGAAGCGACCGGCTGCTAAGCCGGGCGCGAAGTTTGCCAGTGCTAACTGCGCAGTGACACTGTGGCGCGCGGCCATCTGATAGCACTGCTCAGAAAATGGGAATGCACAAACCGGGATTCCCGTGCCGTGAGCCCGCCATGCGGGCGGCAGTTCGGTAGCCAGGCGCGTCAGCACCTGGATCAAGCAGCGAAAAAAAATAGCCCGTGAAGCGGGCGGCAGGCGGCCACGGTCGAAGAAGAGACATCTGCCGCCCCGTATCGGGGCTCGTCGTCGGCGATGCTCAGGTTCCAGGGACTCGCGTCCCTGGCCAACGAACTGTCGCCCACCGGGTGGGCTTAGCTGCAATGGATTTTCATCCGTCGGGGTGAGCCGGAGAATCATGAACAGTGAAAACCGCGAATGGACGCGAACGGACGCGAATCCGGACTTATTAGCGTCTATTGGCGTAAATTCGCGGTTGAGAGATTACTCTGATTCATGGTTCGATGCGACGACGCCGCGAATTTTCATCGGTCGGGGTGAGCCGAAGGATCATAAACAACTGGCGAACTTCGCAGAGTCTCGCGCGCCGGCGCCACCCAACGCGTACGCCCGTGCTACCTGGCGGGCGCCGACAACGCCCATAATCGGGACACCGAATTACAGTTCCAGACCGCGCTGACGTTCTAACTCGGTCTCTTCCTGTCGCTCGAAAAAACCCCCCGACCTGAAGCGACTGCCGCGGCGAAACGTTCGGTCGATCGGGCCTGGTTGGTTTACGTTTGACAACTAGTAGGGGCGCGGGTAATAACTTGTGCGATGATAGATCGTGCACCCTATTCAGCGAAACACGCCGGCCGGCTCCGCCACACCGTGTTCGGTTCCCTCGTTTTTTTCGCGGCGATTCTTTGCCTGGCGGGGACCGCCGCGGCGCAAACTTGTCCGGAGGGCATGGAATTCGTGCCCGCCGGCATGACCGCGGTGGTGTACTCGGGACAACGCTGGGGCGGAACCGTCTATGAAGACCAGCCGGTGGACGACTTCTGCATCGACAAATACGAAGCGTCCCAACCCGACGCCACGGTGGACTCCCAGGGCTCGTGGAACGGGAGCGAACCGGTCCCGCCGGCGCAATCGAAGGCCGGGGTGCTGCCGTGGACCTGCATCAACTGGAATCAGATTCACGAAGCTTGCGCCGCCGCCGGGAAACGGATGCCCACCTTGGCCGAATGGCAGACCGCCTACTCCGGCTATGACGGCGCGTTTTGGCCGTGGGGCAGCGACGACTACGACCCGGACCAGGCCGCCGATTGTTACATCAACATCACCGACCCGCCGCTGCCGATCTTGTCGTTTCCGACCGGCGGCTGTTGCTTTCAAAACTGCCGGGGCGACCAGTGTTTCACCACCTGCGACATGCTCGGCAACCTCGCCGAATTCGTCGATGGTTACTGGGATGAAACGTGTTTCGGGCACGATCAGATTCTGGTCGCCGGAGGCGGGATCACCGGCTGGTTCAATCCTAACGAACAGGTGGAACGATCGATTGAGGAAGGCTGTTGGTATTGGGCGTGTTTTGCGCAAACGCGCTTTGGCCTGCATCATCACCATCCGACCGACGGCTGGTTTCTCGACGACGGTTTCCGTTGCGCGGCGACCGTCGATGACGACACGGTGGACGACGACACCGCGCCGGACGACGACGTTACTCCCGATGATGACAGCACGCCGGACGATGACGCCACGCCCGACGACGACGCCACGCCGGATGACGACGTCACGCCGGATGACGACGCGACGGTCGACGATGATCTCGACGACGATGCGGCCGACGATGATCTCAACGACGATGCGGCCGACGATGATCTCAACGATGACGGGGCCGACGACGCGGCGACCGGCGACGATTCGGGAAGCTGCGGCTGCTGAGTCGCCGTTCGAGTCGCTTCTTACTTCATGGCGTAAAAATGTGATCGCACAGCTTTCCTTCCGGCGAAGTAAAACTGTGGCGCACGACTACGCCATTCTGCTATATTCGCGCGCGTGAAAACACGAGTCCCCCACGTCACTCGTTACTACCCGTTGCTTCTGCTCCTGACGCTGACGGCTTGCGCGAAATCGAGCGCCGTGGCCGTGGAAGTGCAAACCGACTCGGCCGCCGATTTTTCCGCCGCGCTGATTCTGCGCCTGCCCGCTTGTCGCCGGTTCGCGAACCCGCCGTCGCCCGCCGGCTTGTGGAACGATCTGACTTTGCCCGCCGCACGGATCGCTGTACTCGGCTACGACGCTGGGCCGGGCCGTTGGCGCGCGCCGTTCGTCGAGTTGTCCGACGCCGCGCCGTCGCGCAATCGGCCGCCGCTGGAAGAGCAGACGCGCGCGCGGCTGGATCGCTTTTTGCGCGACGTGCGGAAGAACGAAGCGGTGCTGCGCGCCGAGCCTTCGTTGCGGCCGACGGTGATCGCCGCCCACGCGACCCGCGCGCTCGCCGTCGACATCGTGGCCCGCGGCCGCGTCAAAGTGGCGTTCGTTTTTCTCGGTGCGCGCGCGCCGGGCCTGACCGCCTACTGCGCCGACGCCGTGCGTGATCTCGTTTCGCTGCTCGGCCCCGACGGCGACGCGCTGATCTGGCAGCACGACGCGCATGAGTCGTCGATGATGGCCTGCGGTCCGGCGGCGAAGAGGTTGACCGACGCTCCTGGTCGCGCGGATGTGATAGCCGTGCTTTCGGACCCTAAACCCTAGACCCAAGACCCCAGACCCGATCGGAGTTCTGATGCGCGCCGTACTTCAACGCGTGAAACGCTGCTCGGTTTCGATCAACGGCGAAGTCATCGGTGCGATCGGGCCAGGTCTGCTGGTGCTGCTCGGCGTGCATCGCGACGACACGGAAGCCGAGGTCGACTGGCTGCTCGGCAAGGTGCTCGGCCTGCGCATCTTCGCCGACGAGCAGGACAAAATGAACCGCTCGCTGCTCGACATCGGCGGCGGGCTGATGATCGTCAGCCAATTCACGCTCTACGCCGACGCCCGTCGCGGCCGCCGGCCGAGCTTTGACGACGCCGCGCCGCCCGCGATCGCCGTGCCGCTCTACGAATCGTTTTGCGCCAAGGCCCGCGCGCAGATCGCCGAGGTCGCCACCGGCGTCTTCGGCGCGATGATGGACGTCGAGCTGGTCAACGACGGACCCGTCACCATTCTGCTCGACACGCCGCCGAAGTAGCCCGCACCCTTTTCGCCTTTGCCGCACCGTGTTATAAGAACTGCTTCGATTTACGTCACGGGACAAGGAGCGAAGATCGTGTCACGCCGCATTCTGGTCACCTGCGGATTGCCGTACGCGAACGCCGGCATCCACATCGGCCACCTGGTCGAATATCTCTACGCCGACATCTGGGTGCGTTACCTGCGCCTGCGCGGCGAAGACGCCATCTACATTTGCGCCGACGACACGCACGGCACGCCGATCCAGGTGCGCGCCATGAAGGAAGGCGTCGCGCCGGAAGAGATCGTCCGCCGTTTTCATGCCGAGCACACGCGCGACTTCGCCGACTTCGGCGTGCAATTCGACATGTACTATTCCACCCACTCCGAAGAAAACCGGCGCTGGTCCGAGCGCATTTTCCAGGCGGCGAAGGACAAGGGCGTCATCGCGCGGCGCAGCGTCGAGCAGATGTACTGCCCGAAAGATCAAATGTTCCTGCCCGACCGCTTCGTGCGCGGCGTGTGCCCGAAGTGCGGCGCGAAAGACCAGTACGGCGACGTCTGCGAGGTGTGCAGTTCGACCTACCCCGCCACCGAGCTCAAAGACCCGGGCTGCGCGATCTGCGGCACGCCGCCGATCCGCAAATCGAGCGAGCACCTCTTCTTCGAACTGGGCAAGCTGACCGATCGCCTGCGCGAGTGGACGAACTCCGGCGATCACCTGCAGAGCGAGGTCAAAAACTACGTCAACCATTGGATCGAAGGCGGCCTGCGCGATTGGGACATCAGCCGCGATGGGCCGTATTTTGGCTTCCCGATTCCCGGTGAGCAGAACAAATTTTTCTACGTCTGGCTCGACGCGCCCATCGGCTACATCGCCAGCACCGAGGCGTGGTGCAAGGCGCACGGGCGCGATGTCGCCGACTATTGGGAGCGGCCGGGAACGGAAATCTACCACGTCATCGGCAAAGACATTCTCTATTTTCACACGCTGTTCTGGCCGGCAATGCTCATGGCCGCCGACCTCAACCTACCGACGCAGGTCATCGTCCACGGCTTCCTGCGCGTCGGCGGCGAAAAGATGAGCAAATCGCGCGGCACGTTCATCAACGCGCGCACGTACCTCGACCACCTCGACCCGCAGTTCCTCCGCTACTACTACGCGGCGAAACTGAGCGGCAAGCTCGAAGACCTCGATTTCGTGTTCGAGGATTTCGTCAACCGCGTGAACGCCGAGCTGGTCAACAAAATCGCCAACCTCGCCAGCCGGTCGATCAGCTTCGTGCACAAAAAGCTGGGCGGGAAGCTCGGCCGTAATCCCGACGATGCGCGGACGTTGCTGGCCGATGTGGAAAAAGAGGAGGCCGCCATCGCCGACGCTTACGCGCGGCGCAATCTGGCCGAGGTCGTCGAGCGCATCTGCCGCCTGGCCGAAGCCGGCAATCTGTATCTGCAGCACGCCGCGCCGTGGGAAGCGCTGGGCAAAGGCGACCCCGAGCGCGCGCGCGACATCTGCACCGCCGCGATCAACGCAACGAAAATCCTGACGGTCTACCTGAAGCCGATCCTGCCGCAATACGCCGCCGACGTGGAAGCGGTGCTCAACCTCGCGCCGCTGACCTGGGCTGACGCGAAGGCCGACCTGGCGCCGGGCCACGCGATCGGCGAATTCAAACACCTCGTGCAGCGCGTCGAGCGCGCGCAGGTCGACGCGATTGTCGAGGCGAGCAAGGTCGCCGCGCCGGCGCCGCCGCAGGATTACACCGTCGATCCGCTCGCGGCCGAGATCAACCTCGACGCCTTCGCGCGGCTCGATCTGCGCGTGGCCGAAGTCGTGGCCGCGACGGCGGTCGAAGGCGCGAAGAAGATCGTGCAACTGACGCTCGACCTCGGCCCGCTCGGCCGGCGCACGGTGTATGCCGGCATCGCCGAGCACGTCAGCGATCCGCATACGCTCGTCGGCAAGAAGATGATCTGCGTCGCCAACCTCGCGCCGCGCAAGATGAAGTTCGGCGTGAGCGAAGGCATGATCCTCGCGTCGCTGAGCGCGTCGCGCGGCGACCAGCGCCAACACCTCGCGCTGCTGGAAGCGCCCGAAGGCAAGCCCGGCGAACGCATTCACTAGGCTTTCCGCGGCGAGTTTGACACCATCGCGCGACTGCCCTATCAATAGACCCAATCAATGAGGATTTATCTGATGGACTTTCGACGGCTGCTGGTCCTTTTGAGCGTGCTTTTTCTAGCGTTGGTCAACCTCTGCTGCGCGTCGGCGCCGGTCCGCACCTCGGAGACCGATCCGGTGCTGGTGACGGTCGACGGCCAGCCGGCGGTTCGGCGGTCGGAGCTGGTCGCCATCTTCATGCGCCTGCCTCCTTTCATGAGGCGCCGAGCGGCCACCGACGAAAAAAAGAAAGAGCTTTTAGAAGCGCTGATCAACAACGAGCTTTTCTATCGCGAGGCGCTGGCCAGGGGGTTGGATCGTACCCCTGAATTTGCAAACCAAATCGAACAGATTCGCTTGCACATTCTGGATAACGTTCTCGCGCAACACATTGCCGAGCAGCCGATCGAAGTCACCGAACCGGAAATCCAGGGTTACTACCGGGATCATCAAAGCGATCTGGTCTCCCCGGAAACAATCACGGTGAAACGGATTCTGATTTCCGTCAGCGACGAGGCGAGCGAAGAAGACGTGGCGGCCGCTCTTCAGCGCGCGGAGGAAGCGCGGACGAAGCTGCTGCGCGGAGCGGCCTGGAGCCAAATCTGCGCGGAGTACTCCCAGGACGAGGAAACCAGGGATCGGGATGGTCTGTTGCCGTCCTTCGTCCGCGGCGAGCACGGCGGCGAGTTCGACGAGGTCGCCTTTGGACTGCACGACGCCGGACAGATCAGCGCCGTTGTCCGCGACGATGACGGATTCGCCATTCTCCAATTGGTGAGTCACGAGCCCAGTCGTCCCCTCACGCTCGATGAAGCACGCGACGACATCGTGGCCGAGATTCGCCAGGCAAAAAAAGCCGTGCGTTACGAGCAGTTCGCCAAACAACTTCTTGAAGCGGCTCACGTAAAGATCCACGCCGATCGGCTCGCCGATTTTCCGACGATGGCCGATGGCGACGTGTTGGCGGAAGGCGACGGGCTACGGGTGACGGTCGGTACGCTGCGCCGTTTGACGTCCGGCGTTTCCCCCGACACCGCCCGCCGAATTCTGAACCGCAAGGTCTTGGAAAACCTGTTGAATAGTGTCGTTCGGCAGCTTCTTTTTGCTCGTGAGGCGGTGCGCCGCGGTTACGATCGCGACCCGACCTTCCTCGCGCAAATGGCGTCGATCCGGCGCAACATTCTCATTAGCCTGGTCAAAAAACAAGCGCCGGAACGAACCGCCGAATTCCTTGCCGGCTTGCGCCGAAAGCACAAGGTCGTAATCGACGAGGCCGCCCTGCAAGCAATGGATGTCGAGGCGCCGTCCCATGACAACCAACATCCATGAAATGAAACGACCGCCAACCGCACGCGCAATCGCGCCGGGCGTTTGGTTGCGCACGATTCTGATCTTGCTGTCGTGCGTCATTGCGTCGTCACTTTCGGCCATATCCGCGAGCGCTGCACCGCGCGCATTGGTCACGATCGACGGCGAAACGGCGATTACCGTCGATGAGCTGCAGCGCGCGATCAACCGCCTGCCGCTCGCGCAGCGCAAGCAATACGTCACGCGGACCGCGAAACGCGAACTGCTCGACCAGTTGCTGAACCGCGACCTGCTTTTCCGCGAGGCCGTGAAACGCGGCTTGGACCGGCAAGACGAATTCACACGCCAGTTCGAAACCGTGCGCCGTAATCTGCTCGTGCAGATTGCGCGGCAACGACCGTCGACGTCAGCGCTGACCGATGACGAATGCTATCAGCAGGCGTTGCGCCGCCGCCTCGATCAACAGCCGCGCTTCGTGCGCCGCCTCGAGGAAATCCGGCGCGACATGCTCGCCGCGATGATTCAGCGCGAACTCGACGCGCAGCCGATCAGCATCGCCGACGACGAATTGCGCGCGTACTTCGAAAGCCACCGCGCCGAATTCGCCGCGCCGGAAACGCTCGAGCTGAATTGGATCTTCATTCGCGTGCGCCGCCGCGCGACCGATGCGGAGGTCAGCGCCGCCCGCGAGCGCGCGGAGAATGCGTGGGCGCGGGTGAGCGCGGGCGAAAGCTGGGCCGGCGTCGCCGCCGCGTATTCCGACGACCGCGCCTCGGTGCGTCGCGGCGGGGTGATCCGGCGCGTCAAGCGCGGCGTGCGCAGCGCGGAGTTCGACGCGGCCGCGTTCGGCCTGGACCACCTCGGCGCGATCAGCCCGGTGTTTCGCGATCGCCGCGGCTTCCACGTCGTGCAACTGGTGAATCGCGCTCCGACGCAGGAGCGGACATTCGACGACGCGCGAAAAAAGGTAGAAAAGGCGCTGCGTCAGCAGAAGATCGATCAGGCCCACGCGGAATATTTCGCCAAATTGCGCGCGGGCCATCAGATCGACATTCACGAAGATCGCCTCGATTCGGTCGCGGTCATCACGCGCTACCGGCGTGCCGCGGTGCGTCACAAACCCCGTTGATTAAACGCCGTGTCGCCTCTACAGTAAGCCTTCGTTTTTTCGGCCACTGATTGGCGGGCGCGACCGCGTCGGCCCGCTGTTGAGGCGAAGATGAGCAAGCACACCAACGACGAACCAGGCGAACGAGAGAAGGCCCCCGCCCCGTCGGCGCCGGCGACCAATTTCATCCGCGAGATCATCGACGAGGATTTGAAGAACGGGAAAAACGACGGCCGCGTGGCCACGCGCTTTCCGCCCGAGCCCAACGGCTATTTGCACATCGGGCACGCGAAGTCGATCTGCCTGAACTTCGGCATCGCCGCCGACTATAACGGCGCGTGCAATCTGCGTTTCGACGACACGAATCCGGTGACCGAAGACGTCGAGTACGTCGAGTCGATCAAGGAAGACATCCGCTGGCTCGGCTTCGATTGGGACGACCGGATGTATTTCGCGTCGGACTACTTCGACCAGCTTTACGAATGGGCGATCTACCTCATCAAGAAGGGCAAGGCTTACGTTTGCGACTTGTCGGAAGAAGAAATCCGACAAGGGCGCGGCGATTTTTATCGCGACGGCGAGGAAAGCCCGTTTCGCCATCGCTCGGTCGCCGAGAACCTCGACCTCTTTGCGCGGATGCGCGCCGGCGAATTCCCCGACGGGTCGAAAACGCTGCGGGCGAAGATCGACATGAAGTCGCCCAACATGAATCTGCGCGATCCGCTGATGTACCGCATCAAGCGCGCGACGCATCACCGCACCGGCGACAAGTGGCTGATCTACCCGATGTACGACTACGCGCACGGCGAGTCGGACGCCATCGAAGGCATCACGCATTCGATCTGCACGCTCGAATTCGAAGACCATCGCCCGCTGTACGAATGGTTCGTGCGCGAGCTCGACCTGCCGCGCCCGCCGCGCCAAATCGAATTCGCGCGCCTCAATCTCACGCACACGGTGATGAGCAAGCGGCTGCTGCTGCAACTCGTGCAGGAAAAACTCGTCTCCGGTTGGGACGATCCGCGCATGCCGACGATCACCGGCCTGCGTCGCCGCGGCTATACGCCCGAGGCGCTGCGCGCGTTCTGCGACCAGATCGGCGTGGCGAAGGCCGACAGCACGGTCGAGGTCGAACTGCTCGAACATGCGGTGCGCGACGATCTCAACGAACGCGCCCCGCGCGTGATGGCCGTGCTGCATCCGCTCAAGGTGGTGATCGAAAATTACCCCGCCGACCAGACCGACGCCTTCGAGATTCCGCTTCATCCGGAAAAGCCGGAGATGGGCTTGCGCAAAGCACCGTTCGGCCGCGAAGTCTACATCGAACGCGACGACTTCCGCGAAGTCCCGCCGAAGAAGTGGTTCCGCCTCGCGCCGGGGATGGAAGTACGGCTGCGCGGCGCGTGCATCATCAAGTGCACCGACGTGGTGAAAGACCAAAACGGCGAAGTGATCGAGTTGCGCTGCACGTGGGATCCGGCTTCGCGCGGCGGCGCCCCGGCGGACGGCCGCAAGATCAAGGGCACGCTGCATTGGGTTTCCGCGGCGCACGCGCTTGACGCCGAGGTGCGGCTGTACGACCGGCTGTTCAACAAGGCGAATCCGTATGAGACCGAGGAAGGGCAGAACTTCAAGGCGAACCTCAATCCGAATTCGCTCGAAGTGCTGACCGGCTGCAAGGTCGAGCCGAGCCTCGCCGGCGCGCCGCCCGAGCGCCATTTCCAATTCGAGCGGCTGGGTTATTTCTGCACCGATCGCAAAGACTCGTCGCCGACCAAGCTCGTCTTCAACCAAACCGTTTCGCTGCGCGATTCGTGGGCGAAGATCGAGAAGGTCGAAGAGCCCAAGGCCGCGCCGAAGCAAGAGGCGAAGCCCGCCGCGCCGCCGCCCGCCGGTTTCGAACCGCCGGGTGAGCCGATCACCATCGGCGATTTCGCGCAGGCGGATTTGCGCGTCGCCGAGGTCGTCGCCGCCGCGACGCTGCCGGGTTCGAAGAAGCTGATCCAACTCACGCTCGATCTCGGTCCGCTCGGCCGCCGCAGCGTGCTCGCCGGCATCGCGGAGCACGTCGCCGATCCGCAGACACTGGTCGGCAAGAGGCTGATCTGCGTGGCCAACCTCGCCCCGCGCAAAATGAAGTGGGGCGTCAGCGAAGGCATGATCCTCGCCGCGGCCAGCCAAACCGCCGCCGGCGAACACCTCGCGCTGGTCGAGGCGCCGAACGGCAAACCGGGCGAGCGGGTGCAGTAGGGGCAGGTCTTAGACCTGCCCGCGGTGAGGGCGGGTCTAAGACCCGCCCCTACGACATCGCATGTGGCACAGCCGCCCCTTCGGCTTCGCTCAGGGCAGGCCTCGCCTGTGATTGGGCTGGGTGGCACTGGCACGCCATGCTTGCCAGTGCTTCTCAGGAGTCAGCACTGGCAAACTCCGCCTGGCTCCGTGTGCCAGTGCCACCCAACGCGCGATTCATTTTGGGGTAGTTACGTCGGCCGGGTCCTGCGGTAAGGGCAATTCTCGCAGCGCCTTCTCCACGCGCGCGATCACTTCATCGCGGCCGATGAGCGCGATGGTCGCCTCGATGGGCGGGCTGGCGGATGAGCCGGTCAGCGCGATGCGGATCGGCTGGGCGATTTGGCCGAGCTGCAGCGACATCTGCTGCGCGAGGCCTTCGATGAACGGCATGATGTCTTCCTGACGCAGCGGGTCCTGCGTCTTCAGCCAGGCGACGAAGCGTTCGAGCACGGCGCGCGCCTCGCCTTTCCAATGCTTCTTCACAGCCTTCTCGTCGTATTTTTCCGGCGCGCAATAGAACATGCGCGCGCGATCGGCCATGTCGACCAGCGTGGTCGAGCGGTCGCGCAGGATGGCGATGATTTCGAGAAGCCGCTCGCCGTCTTCCGCCGCGTAACCGCGTTCGCGTAAAAACGGCAGCAGCGGTTCAACGAGGTCGCGCGGCTCGGCTTCGCGAATCTTGCTGGCGTTGGTCCAGTTGAGTTTGTCCTGGTCGAAGATCGCGTTGCTCGCGCTGACGGTTTCGAGCGTGAACGCCTTGATCAGCTCGTCGTCGGTGAACAGCTCCTGATCGCCGTGCGACCAACCGAGGCGTGCGAGAAAGTTGCGCATGGCCTGCGGCAGATAACCGAGTTCCTGATAGTCAAGCAGGTCGGTCGCGCCGTCGCGCTTGGACATCTTCGCGCGGTCCTTGCCGAGAATCAGCGGCAGGTGCCCGAAGCGCGGCGGTTCGAGGCCGAGCGCGCGATAGACGTGCAGTTGCTTGTGCGTGTTGGTCAGGTGGTCCTCGCCGCGCACGACGTGGGTGATGCGCATGTCGGTGTCGTCGATCACTACGCAGAAATTGTAAACCGGCGAGCCGTCGGAACGCAGGATGATCCAATCGTCCATCTCGGCGTTGTTCACTTCGACACGGCCCTTGATCAGGTCGTCAAGCACGGTCGAGCCGTCGGGGGGCATCTTCAAGCGGACGACGTGCGGCTGCTCGGGGCCGTAATTTTTTTCGCGGCAGGTGCGGTCGTAGAGCGACTTGCGCTTCTCGGCGATCGCCTGCTGGCGCTTCGCTTCGAGTTCGACCGGCGTGCAGCGGCAGCGATACGCGTGGCCCTCGGCGATCAAGCGATCCGCCGCCGCGTGATATTGCGCCATGCGCTCGCTCTGGAAAAACGGCCCTTCGTCGAAATCGAGGCCGAGCCATTGCAGCGCGTCGAGAATGATCTGGATGTTCTCCGGCGTCGAGCGTTCGCGGTCGGTGTCCTCGATGCGCAGCACGAACACGCCGCCGTGGCGGCGGGCCAGCAGCCAGTTGAACAGCGCGGTGCGCGCGTTGCCGAGGTGCAATACGCCGGTGGGGCTCGGAGCGAAACGGGTGCGCATGGTCGTCATCGCAATTCCTTACCAGAGGGAAGATACAAACTTCACGCCGACCGCCAGCAGCATCAGCGCGAACAGGCGCTTGAGTCCGCGCGGATTGATGCGCGCCGCGAGGGCCGCGCCCCAGCGCGCGGTGAAGATACTGGACAACACGATGAAGATCAAGGCAAGCAGGTGGACGTAGCCGATGGTCCACGGCACCGCGCGCGTGGCGGCGTAACCGGTGCTCACGTAGGTCAGGCTGCCGAAGAGGCCCATGCCCACGACCATCACCGTGCTCGTCGCGACGGCGCGCTTCGGCGCGAGGCGGCCGAGCCACATCATCAGCGGAATGGCGACCACGCCGCCGCCGATGCCGAAGAACCCGGCGGCCAGGCCGGCGAGCAGGCCGGTCAGCGCGGCGATGGGCCACGTCTTGCGCTCTTCGCCGCCGCGGTTTTTTTGGTCGAGGAAGAGTTGCACGGCGACGCCGATCAGCAGTAAGCCGAAGGCCGGCTTGAGCGTCGTCGACGCCAAATGACTGGCCAGTTGCGCGCCGATGATCGAACCGAACACGCCGCCCGCCGCGATCTTCAAGCCGAACGGCAGATCGACGTTGCCGCGCTGATAGTGCGCCCACGCCGCGCTCGCGCCGGTGAAGATGATCGTCGCCAGGCTGGTGCCGAGCGCCAGACGAAAACCGATGTCGCTGTCGATGCCTTGCGCGCCGAAGCACCACGCCAACGCCGGCACGTTGATGATGCCGCCGCCCACGCCGAGCAAGCCGGCCGCGAGGCCCGCGAAAACTCCGGTCAGCAAATACAGCAGCAGATAAAGCATCGGCGAAGTGTAGCGCGTCAGGATCGACGCAGGCAAACGGGAGGGTCAATCGGTTAACAGCCGCAAGACGAGTTGTCGCCGCCCCCGCTCGATGAATCGTCGCCCGCCGCGTCGTCGTCAACCGATGCGTCGTCGTCGGTCGCGTCATCGTCGGCGGACACATCGTCATCCGTGGCGTCGTCGTCCAGCACATCGTCGTCGGCCGCCACGCACGTATCCTGCTCCTCGGAGCACGTGGCCGGCGGAACGCACGGATCGCCGGCGTGCGCGGCGCACTGGCCGTTCGCACACTGGTCCGCGCCGTTGCAAAACAGGCCGTCGTCGCAGGCCNNGTCCACTCGCTGCCCGATTGGCCGAGGTCGCAACGCTCGCACGAGTTTTGCGGATTGGGTTGTCCGTCGGCGTAGCAGACCAGGTCGATCAGGCAACCGTCGCATTCCTGCGAATACTTGAGCGTGACGAAATCGAGGCCCGTGCCGCCGCCCGCCGACGTGCCGCCTACGTAGACCGACAAGCCGTCGACGGCAATGCGCCGCGACGTGTTCTCGCCGGCTGCGCCGCCGTGATAACGCGCGGTCCAGACAAGGTCGCCGGCGACCGAATACTTGATGACGTAGATGTCGCTGGACGCGCGGCTGGTGTTGAGGCTGCCGGCGACGTAGACATTGCCCGCCGCGTCGACCGCCACCGCTTTGGCCGCGCAAAATTCCTGGTTGGGACCGCGCTCATTCGCCTGCCAGACGATCGCGCCGGCGGGGGAATAGACGATCGTCGTACACGTATCGCCGACGTTGAGCGCCGACGTGCCGGTCACCGCCACCTTGCCCTGCGGCGTCAACACGACCGCCGCGGCTTCGCCCGCCGCCTCGTTTTTCTCGTAGACCAGACCGCCGTCGGCCGTGTACTTCGCCAAGGTATAGGCGCCGTTGACCGAGCCGACGACATACGCGTTCTGCTGCTGATCCACCGCCACATCCAGCGCGTAGTCATCCGTCGAACCGAAGGTCGGCAGATATTCGATCCAGTTTTTTGCGCCGTCGGCGTTCGCCTTGAGCGTGCAGAAACGCGCGTATTGATCGTTTCCCTGGTAGGCGCCGCCGACCAGCCAGATTTCGCCGGACGCGTCGATCGCCATCGCACCCGGTGTTTCCGCGTTTTCGCCGTTCAGCAGCGGGGCGTACATCTTGTCCCAGGCGAGCGCGCCGCCGGAATCGTACTTCACCAAGGTGAAAAAGAACGGCAGTTTGATGTTGTAGTCCATGCCGCCGCCGACCACCACGCCGCCGTCGGGCGCGACCGCGATCGCCGCGCCATAACCCGCGGTGTATGCGCCTTCCGGCGGGATCACGTGGAGCCATTTGATCGCGCCGGCCTGGTCGATTTTCGCGGTGAGCATCAGCGGCCAAAACCACGCGCCGTCGCCGTCGGGAACCGCGCCGGTCACGTAAGCGTCGCCGTTTTCGTCCATGGCCATCGCCGCTTCGGTGAAGATCGGGTTGCCGATGTAAGGAATCGCCAACGGAATGGCCGTCGCCCATTGCTCCCCGCCGTTCGCATCGTAGTGCAACGTGGTGAGGTACGCGACCGTTTGTCCATTGGAATAGCCGGTGACGGTCACGCCGCCGTCCGGACCGACGCGCATCTCAAACAGGCGGTCATCGACCGCGCCGCTCGAGTTGGCGCGTTGAACCCACTCGAGCGTCGGCGACTGCGCCCGCGCCGCCGTCGCGGCCGAGCCGAAAGCGACGATCGAGAGGAAAAGGAACAAGACGGCCGCGCGAGGGCAAATCAATCTCATGGTTCAACTCCGAGCCTTAATTTTGCCCCCAACTATCTTGCAGCGTGAATAATAATACCATAGACGGGCGCGCCGGAAGCAACCCCGCTTGACTTGGCGCGTCAAATCAGGCACACCTTGCGGCAATCAACGGAGGCGCGCATGTCGATTCTGGACCAGGCTCTCGCGCAGAAGGCGCCGTTTCTTTCGGAGTACGAGGCGAAGCTGCTCTTGGCCGAGTACGGCATTCCCGTGACGAAAGACCGGCTGGCGAAAAACGCGGACCAGGCCGTCGCGGCGGCGAACGAACTCGGTTACCCCGTCGTGCTCAAGGGCTGCGGCCGTACGCTGCTGCATAAGACGGAACTTGATCTGGTCAGGGTGAATCTGCGTTCCGCCGATCAGGTGCGCGCCACGGCGGCCGAGATGCTCGCCCGCTTGCCGAAAGAGGCCGACGGTCTGCTGGTCGCTCCGATGCTGGACACGCGCCGCGAGTTCATCGCCGGCGTCACGCAGGACGCGCAATTCGGACCGGTGGTCGCGTTCGGTCTGGGTGGCATCTTCACCGAGACAATCAAAGACGTGGCGTTTCGCGTCGCGCCGTTCGAGGTGCGCGATGCGCTCGATCTGATTCACGACGTGCAGGCCCGCAAGCTGATGCGCGCGGTGCGCGGCATGCCGGAGATCGACAAGGACGCGATGGCGCGGCTGTTGTCCAACCTCTCGAAATTGGCCGCGTCGCAGTCCGCCGTGGTCGAAGTGGACTGCAATCCGATTCTCGCCGACGGCTCGCAGCCGGTCGTGGCGGACGCGCTGGTCAAACTGCGCGGGTGAAGCATTTCACGATTGCATTTGACCACAAGATTTAGATTGTCCGCTTTCATGAGCCCCGCAGGGGCGTAACCCGTAAGCCCAGGGCGTCAGCCCTGGGAAGGCGACGACCACATCAAGCGAGCCCTGAAGGGGCGGCATAGGCGCGGATCAAGTTACCCGATGACGCCCTTTCGGGGCTCTGATTGAACGGCGCACCCCGACCCAGGGCTGACGCCCTGGGCTGGCGAATGGCGCCCTTTCAGGGCTGGCGGCGCATCGCCAACATCTCGCAAAGGATCGACCGAAACGTTAGTTGCTCTAACTGATCGAGAAAAAAAAGGCGGGTTCTACACCCGCCCTTCGTGTCTCTGATCCGCAAACCGCTTACATCGAGCAGCCGTAACCGACCGAGTCGTGGCCGGAATCATCGTCGCCGCTGGGGTTCTGCGCCAGCGTGACGCTGCACTTGGCCGCGACGCACGCCTGATAGTCGCTGCAGGTGTGCACCTGCGGGTGCGTCTCGCAACCCTCCATGCAGGCCCACACGTCGCCGTTCGGTTGGTCGGCGCGGCACATGTCGTAAGCCGTCTGCGCCGAGTAGAAGGCGCTGCCGTTCTGCATGATGACGAAATCGCAACTGTTGTAAATCTTCTCGAGCATATGACCGCACGCGTCGTCGCCCAGGTCGTCATCGCTCGCGCTGCTGTCGTCATCGCCCGGGCCGGCGTCGTCATCGCCGCCGCTGCTCACCGAGATCGTCACCGAGTCGGAGGCCGTGGCGCCGTCGTTGTCCTTGACCGCCAGGCTCACGGTGTTCGTTCCCGCCTTGGTGAACGTGTGGCTGAATTTCGCGCTGGTCCCGATGACCTCGCCGGTCTGCGTGACCGTCCAGACGTAGCTGACGATCGAGCCGTCGGGATCGCTGCTGGCCGAGCCGTCGAATTGCACGGTCAGCGGCGCCGCGCCGTGCGTGGGCGAGGCCTTGGCCACGGCTTGCGGCGGCTGGTTGGGCGCGCCGCCGTACGCCTGCACCGCCGCGAAGGCGTCGATCTCGCCCCAGCCGAGGGTCTGGGTCCACTTGTGGTTGGTTCCGCGCGCGGTTTTCTGCATGGCGTCGCGCACCGCCGCGACATTCGCTCCGCCCTTGGCGATCAGCATGGCGGCGACCGCGGCGGCGTGCGGCGACGAGCAACTCGTGCCGTCGTAGGTGTAGTAGTCCACCGTGCCGTAGTTCGGGTCGAAGGTTTCCTGCGTGATCTGCACGCCGGGGGCCATGAGATCCAGCGCCGAGCCGTAATCGGAGAAATCGGCCCTCGTCGGCTGCGCGCCCGGGTTATGCGGGTTGGTCGCGCCGACGGCGATGCAGTCCGCATAGGCGGCGGGGTACTCGACCGGCGACCAGCCGTCGTTGCCGGCGGCGGCGAAGACGATCACCTCGTTGCTCACCGCGTTGGCGATCGCGCTTTCCGTCGCGCTATCGTAATCGGGGCCGCCCAGCGACATGTTGATCACGTTGGCGCCGTGGCTGGTCGCCCAATAGATCGCGTCGATGATATCGCTCTCCAGCGCGCCCTGGTNNGTCCGGGAACACCTTGCACGGCAGGATGTTCGCGTCGAAGGCGATGCCCGCGCAGCCGATGCCGTTGTTCGTGTGTTCGGCGATCGTATTCGAGATGTGCGTGCCGTGCCCGATATAGTCGTTCGGGTTGTTGTCGTTGCCCCAGAAGTCATAGCCCGTCAGGATGTGCACCGGCCGGTCGTCCATGCCCGCTTTGCGATAGCCGGTGTCGATGACCGCGACGGTCACGCCCGCGCCGGTCGAAAGGTCCCACGCCTTGTCGACGTAGATCTGCGGAAAGTTGCTTTGCGCGTAGCCGTAGTACGGGTCATTGGGATGCATGTCGAGATGGGCGATGTAGTTCGGCCAAACCGCCGCGACGCCGGGGAGAGCCGAGACTTCATCCAACTGGTCGCCCAGATCGCGCGCCGGATCGAGATCGGCGACGCCGATGGCGACCTCCGGCCCGCGCACCCCGGCGAGTCGACCGAACTGGGCCGCAAGAATCACGCTGCCGTCGATCAGACTGATCTGGCGCAACGGATGACTCGTTTTGGCGAAACGCTGCACGATCGTCGTCATGGCGGGCCGCGCCGCGAATTCGACGATGCAACTGTCGGCCGCCGCCGAGTAACCGTGGTAGGTCGTGGCCTGGCGGTAGACCGTCGCCGACGCCAGAGTCGGGCAGAGCGTGAGCATGATCAGGATCAGACCGATTATCACTGTGCGACGCATGATTTCCTCCGCTGCGAAAAGGCGCCAAGGAAAAAAGGGCAGACCTCGCGGCCTGCCCCCACGATAATATCCTGAAAATGAACGTCGCTCCCTGCCGCACGGGCGGCGAAGCGGCCGGAGTATCGCACAATCGAAATGGGGGTTCAAGTTGTTTTCGCCGCGGGCCGTCGGTTGACATGGTGCGTCATACGTCCCTATAATTCCACGCCTTTTTGAAAGCCGGGAACCATGAGCAAGTACGATCACTTGGCGATTGAACGGAAATGGCAGCGGCGCTGGAGCGACGAGCGCACGTACAATCTCGATCTCGCCCGGGCGCCGAAGCCGTACTACAACCTGATGATGTTCCCCTACCCTTCGGCCGAAGGGCTGCACGTCGGCAACTGCTTCGCCTTCACCGGCGCCGACATCCACGGCCGTTTCATGAAGGGCCGGGGCTACGACGTGTTCGAGCCGATGGGCTTCGACGCCTTCGGCATTCACTCGGAGAATTACGCGCTCAAGGTCGGTTCGCACCCGTGGGACCTGGTGCCCAAGAACATCGAGAACTTCAAAGAAAAGCAACTGAAGCGCCTCGGCGCGATGTTCGATTGGGCGCACGAGGTCGATACGACCGATCCGGGTTACTACCGCTGGACGCAGTGGATCTTCCTGCAGCTCTTCAAACACGATCTCGCCTACCGCGAAACCGGCCTGGTCAATTGGTGTCCGAGCTGCAAGACGGTGCTGTCGAACGAACAGGTCGCCGGCGGCGTGTGCGAACGCTGCGAAAGCCCGGTGACGAAAAAGAAGATGGCGCAGTGGTACTTCCGCATCACGCGCTTCGCCCAACGCCTGCTCGACAACCTGGACTGGATCGATTGGTCCGACGTCACCAAGCAGGCGCAGCGGCGCTGGATCGGCCGGTCCACCGGCGCGGAAATCACCTTCCGCCTGGTCGATGGCGGCGACGATCTCGTGGTCTTCACTACCCGGCCCGATACGCTCTTCGGCGCCACGTACATGGTGCTCGCGCCCGAGCATCCGCTGGTGAACCGGATCACCACGCCCGCGCAGCGCGCCGCGGTCGAGCAGTACGTCAACCAGGCGATGAGCAAAAGCGAAGTCGAGCGCGCGGCCGAGGAGTTGGACAAGACCGGCGTGTACACCGGCGCGTTCGCGATCAACCCGGTGAACAACGAGCGGATTCCGATTTGGATCAGCGACTACGTGCTGATNNGGCGCGATCATGGCCGTGCCCGCGCACGACACGCGCGACTTCGCGTTCGCCAAAAAATTCGACCTGCCGATCATCGAGGTCATCAGCCCCGACGGCGGCGCGCATGAACTGACCGAGGCCTACACCGGCGAAGGCGTGCTGATCAACTCCGGCCCGTTCAACGGCGTCCCCAGTCTCGACGCGATTCAGAAAGTGACCGACGATCTGGCGACGCGCGGACTCGGGCGGCACACGATCAACTACCGGCTGCGCGACTGGGGCATCTCGCGCCAGCGCTACTGGGGCCCGCCGGTGCCGGTCGTCCATTGCGCGAAGTGCGGCGTCGTGCCCGTGCCCGACGACCAGTTGCCCGTCCGCCTGCCGTACATGAAAGATTTCAAACCGCTCGGCGCCGGCGCCAGCCCGCTGGAGACCGTGCCCGAGTTCGTCAACACGACCTGCCCGAAATGCGGCGGCCCGGCGAAGCGCGATTGCGACGTGATGGACAACTTCCTGGACAGCGCGTGGTACTTCTTCCGCTACGTGTCGGCCGACGACGACACGCAGGCCTTCGACCGCGAACTGGTGCGCCAGTGGCTGCCGGTCGACATGTACATCGGCGGCAACGAGCACGCGGTGCTGCACCTGATGTACACGCGCTTCGTGACCATGGCCTTCCATCACCTCGGGCTGATCGACTTCGACGAGCCGTTCAAAAAATTCCGCGCGCACGGCCTGCTGATTCGCGAAGGCGCGAAGATGAGCAAGTCGAAGGGCAACGTGGTCAACCCCGACTTCTACCTCGACGACGTCGGCGCCGACAGCTTCCGCACCTACCTGATGTTCCTCGGCCCGTTCCACGAAGGCGGCGATTTCCGCGACACCTCGCTGATCGGCGTGCGGCGGTTCATCGAGCGTGTCTGGCGGCTGGTCGACGAGAACGAGATCAGCGACGAACCGCCGGCCGGCATGGCCGAACTCGGCCCGGTGCACCGCGCGATCAAGAAGGTCACGCAGGATCTCGAGAAGCTGCATTACAACACGGCCATCGCGACGCTGATGGAGCTGACCAACGAACTGTACAAATGGCCGCGACAGAAACGCGAGGCGGTCGAAACGCTGCTGAAGCTGCTGCAGCCGTTCGCGCCGCACGTCACGCACGAGTTGTACGAGCGGCTCGGCCATCCGACGATGATCGCCGACGACGGCTGGCCCGCCTGGCGCGCGGAATATTGCGCGGTCGAGGAATGCGAGTTCGTCGTACAGATCGGCGGCAAGGTGCGCGGCAAAGTGGTGCTGCCGGTCGACGCCGACGAAAACGCCGTCTGGGAGGCCGCGCAAGCGATCGACGCGGTGCGGAAACAGCTCGCGGGCAAGCAAATCGTCAAACGGGTTTTCGTGCCGAAGAAGCTGCTGAGCATCGTGGTCAAGCCCTAAGTTATTCCGCCTTCCGTCATCGGGAATTTCCTGATTTTATTCCGCGCCCGCGCCGCTATGATTGAACCGACCTGAGGTGACGATTAACCGAACTAACGGGCTGACAAAGGAGCAACGATCATGGCGGAGAAAAGAAAGTTTATGCTGACCGAGGTCGGCGAAATGGCCGTGCAGATGGAACTCAACGGCGTGGATTTCTACAAGAAGGCCGCGCGCACCACCAAAAACAACGATACCCAGATGATGTTGGTCGAGCTCGCGGGCATGGAACTGGCGCATGCGAACTCCTGGCGCGCGGTCGTGAAGCAGGCGGCGGAGGCCGCGCCCGCCACGGTCGATCCGGAAGTGGCCGATCTGTTTCACGCCTGGCTCGACACCGAGGTCTTCGCGCACCACGGCGAGGAAATGGCGCGCATCGCGGAATCGGGCAACCTGGCCGATGTCTGCCGCAAGGCGATCCAGGTCGAGAAGGAAACGGTTTCTTTCTACACCGGCATCAGAGACGTGGTGACCGACGAACACATCCGCGAGATGCTCGACCAGATCGTGCACGAGGAACTGCAGCACGTGGTGAAGCTGAGCAAGGCGCTGCGGTCGCTGACCTACCCGTTCGAGATCGAGGAGTGATCAGGCGGGTTCCTGGGGCTTCCGTTTCCGGCTCGCGATCAGCGACACGAGCGTCAGCGCGACCAAGGCGCCGTAAATCGTCATGAGCGGAGCGCTGCTCGTCAGCGGACAGCCGTTGGTGCAGCCGAAGCGCGCCCAATAAAAATAGCCGCCGCCCGCGCCCAGCAGGCCGGTCGCCAGGTAAATCAAATATTTTTTCATTTCGACTCCGGCGGCCGTTCGCGCCGCTCGTCATTCTCTGGTCTAAGATAGCACGAGCCTAGCGAAGTAGCAATATTGATAGATCGACCGTGATCAGCCGACCTTGCGGCGGATATCGAGGGTCTCGCGCACCTTGCGCACCAGGGCCTCGATGGTGAAGGGCTTCTGAATGAACATCGTGCCGGGTTCGAGCACGCCGCGCAGGGCGATGACATCTTCATTGTAGCCGGACATGTACAGCACTTTGAGCGACGGCTTGATCCGGCACAGGCGGTCGTATAATTCCCGGCCGTTCAGGCTGGGCATGATCACATCCGTCAACAGCAAGTGGATGCGCCGCGGGTGTTTCTCGAACAGGATGAAGGCCTCGCCGGCGCCGGCGGCTTCCAGCACGGTGTAGCCGTGCCGCTCCAGCACCTTGCGCGTGAGGGTGCGCACGGCGGCTTCGTCTTCCACCAGCAACACGGTTTCGCGGCCGCGCGGCAGAATCGCCACCGCCGGTTTTTCGATCGCCACCGCTTCCTCTTCGACGCGCGGCAGGTAGACCTTGAAACTCGACCCGACGCCGACCTCGGTGAACACGCTGAGAAAACCGCCGCTCTGTTTGACGATGCCGTAAACGGTCGCCAGGCCCAAGCCGGTGCCTTTGTCTTTTTCCTTCGTGGTGAAGAACGGCTCGAACAGATGGCGTTTGATATCTTCGTCCATGCCGGTTCCGGTGTCGGTCACCGCCAGCATCGCCCAGTCGCCGGGCAGCGCTTCGGGACACCGGCGGCAATAGGCGTCATCGAACGCGACATTGGCCGTCTCGATCGCCAGCACGCCGCCTTCGGGCATCGCGTCGCGCGAGTTGACCGCCAGGTTGATCAGCACCTGTTCGATCTGGCCGGGATCGACCTTGACGTTGCCCAGGCCGACCGCGGGCGTCGCCACCAGTTCGATATCCTCGCCGATCAGGCGTTCCAGCATGCGCTGCCCGCGCTGAATGATCTCATTCAGGTTGACCACCTTCGGCGCGATGATCTGCTTGCGCCCGAAAGCCAGGAGCTGCCGCGTGAGATCGGCCGCACGATGCGACGCCTTGTCGATTTCCTGCAGGTCGATCCGCAACGGGTCGCCGGGCCCGGTCATCGTCAGCAGCATTTCGGTATAGCCCATGATGGCCGTCAGGATGTTGTTGAAGTCGTGCGCGATGCCGCCGGCCAGCCGCCCGATGGCCTCCAATTTCTGCGCGTGACGCAGTTGCTCGGCGAGCGCCGCTTTATCCTGTTCGGCCGCCAGCCGGGCGATCGCGTGGCCGGTTTGCGCGGCGATCGCCTCCAACACGCCCTTGGTTTCGGCCGGCACGTCATCGGTCGTGCGCGACGCGACCACCATCGCGCCGATGGGCCGGTGGTCTTGCACGAGAGGCAGGATGGCGCCGGCGCGTAAGCCCGCGCTGCTCAGCGACTCCGCCGTTCCCGGCGACACGAACCCGTAACGCGGCTTGCCCTCGACGACCGCGCGAGCGAGCACGGAATCAGCGTCGAAGTAAGAGAGAGGCCGGGCCTGCTCGTCGGAAATCCCCTGGAACACTTTGAGTTGCAGCCCGCCTTTGCCGTCCCATAACAGGATGCCGCCGGCGTCGAAACCGGAGAGTTGGCTGGCCGTGCTCAGGCACTTGCACAGGGCCGGCTCGAGATCGGAGAGCACGCCCAGCTCCAACGCCAGGTCGCGTTGCGCCCGCACCAACTCCTCCGCGCGAACGCGGTCGGTGATATCCATCACGTAGCCGTCGAAGTGCGTGATCTCGCCCCGCGGGTTCTTGATGACGACCGAGTAGTCGTAGACCCAGCGGGTTTGGCCGTCGGGGCAGACGATGCGGTATTGCAGGGTGTAGGAAGGCAAGCCGGTGCGCACGTTGGTCTCGACGTCGGACACCACGCGCTGGCGATCATCCAGGTGAATGATGTCGAGATAGGCGACGCGCCCGTCAAAAAAATCTTCCGGTTTGAAACCGAACTGGCGCACGTTGGGCGACACGTAATCCATCGGCCAACCCGGCGCGGCCTTCCAGCGGAACGTCACCACCGGCCCCGCCAAAAACTGATTGCGGTCGCGGACGACCTCCTGCTCGGCGCGGACGCGCGCGGTGATGTCCATCATGATGACCATGCTGCCCTGGAACCGGCCTTCTTTGTCGAACAACGGCCGCGGCGAGGCGAGCACGTGCACGTCGCCGCCGTCTTTCCGCTTGAAAACGATTTCGTAAGGCTCCGCGGCGCCGGTGGGCCGCGACGCGAAATGCCGCAGTACGTTTTCGCGGCATGATTCGCTCACGAGGTCCTCGCCGCGACGACCGATCAGTTGGTCCGCCGGAACACCCAACATTTCACAAAGGCGTTCGTTGACAAAGGTGACCCGCCCTTTCGCATCGACGACGCCCAGACCTTCGTTCATCGTCTCGAACAGCACCCGGTAGCGCTCCTCGCTCGCCCGCAGCGCCGCTTCGGCCGTCCGTCGCGCCGTGATGTCGATGATCGCGGAAAGCACCGCCGGCCGGCCCTGGTGCTCGATGCACGTGGAGTGCGTTTCCATCCAGAAGCACGAGCCGTCCTTGCGGACCCCGCGATATTCGTACCGCGGCGCCGCCTCTTTGCCGTCCAAGCGCGCCTGGTGATTCGCCCCGACCATCGCGCGGTCGTCCGGATGAACGAGGTCGAGCACCTGCTCCGGGGTCAGGCGGAACAGTTCATCGAGGGTGCAGCCGATCACCTCGGCGGCGGCCGAGTTGGCGAAAACGATGCGGCGATCCTGAATGATCGCGATGCCCTGCCGCGATTGCTCGGCCAGAATGCGCCACGTGTCTTCGGTCTGCCGGCGGGCGGTGATGTCGCGGGCGATGCCGACCGCGCCCTGCGTCGGATCGGTTTTGTCGCGCAGCGTGATGGACCAGTCGACCCAGATGCGGCGGTCGCCCGCGCCGAGGTGCACGACTTCGCCGCGCCAGCAGCCGTCGCGGCGCGCCTGCTCGTACAGGTTGTCCCAACACGAAGGGCTGCTTTCCACACGCACCAGCTGTTCGATCGGCCGGCCCAATGCCTGCTCCGCCGGAACGCCATACCACTGCTCGGCGGCGCGATTCCAAAACGTGACGCAACAGGCGTCGTCAATCGCCACCACGGCCTCGTCGAGGTTCTCGAGCACGAGGTACGCGTTGGCGTCGGCGGCGTCTTTGGCCATGTTTTAGAGCTCCGTAGCGAATCAAAATAGTTTATCGCGTTTGCCCCTCGAACGCCACGGCGTGGTCGCGTCAAATCCCATCCGGCGCGGCGGCCGGGCGCGCGGTTGAGTCGGCCGACCCCGCCTGCTAATGTGCCGCGACCGGGCAGTCGCGCCGGCGGAGTGACGAATGAAGCGAACGCGACCCGACGCCGATGATGCGTGGACGAAAGCGGAACGAAAGCTGCTCGACCGCCTGAAGACGCCGATGGCGATTCAATGTTTTCTCGAAGGCGCCGAGTACAGCGCGGAATCCACGTATCGTTCGCCGCGCCAGGTCCTCCACGACTGCTGCGCCCATTGCACCGACGGCGCCCTCTTCGCGGCGGCCGCGCTGCGCCGCCTCGGCGACCCCCCGCTGATCATGGATCTGCGCGCGGTGCGCGACGACGACCACCTGGTCGCCGTGTTTCGCCGCGACGGACGCCTGGGCGCGGTGGCCAAGTCGAACTTTTCCGGGCTGCGTTACCGCGAGCCGGTCTATCGCTCGCTGCGCGAACTGGCGATGTCGTACTTCGACGGCTTCTTCAACGTCGAGGGCGAGCGGACGCTGCGCGAGTACTCGGCCCTCTTTTCCCTCGCGCGTTTCGATCGCCTGCACTGGATGACCGACACCGTCTGTCTCGATTACGTCATCACGCGCCTCGACGCTTCGCGGCACTACCCGATCGCGCCGCGGCGGATCATCGCGAAGTTCGAAAAGGTCGACGAGCGCTCGTACCGGGCCGGGATGCTCGGGGTGAAGGAAGAAGGTCTGTGGCGGCCTTAGCGCGTCGTCGCATTGATCTGCACCGGGCATCTGTGTTGAAATCGTCAAGTCAGTGCGGCCGGGGTGCGCGGTCAGCGAGTTAGAAAATCACGGGGGAACGTCATGAGCAAACGAACGGTTCTGTGGTTGGTGTTGATCCTGGGCCTGCTGCTCGCCGGTTGTTCATCGGGCGACGATGACGACGACTCGGGCCCATCCGTTGATGACGACACGGTCGCCGATGACGACGCGGATGATGACGCCGACGATGACGTGGACGACGACGCCGTCGATGACGACGCGGTCGACGACGATACGGTCGACGATGATACGATCGACGACGACTCGATCGACGATGACACGGTCGACGACGACACCGTCGATGACGATGCCAGCGATGACGACATCGTCTTCAACCCGTGGGTGAATCCCGACGCGAAGGCCGACGCGTTTCACCTCTTCTACAAGGAACGCATGAGCCGGGTGCTGCTGGCGTACAACCGGTTCATCCTCGTCAACGACGTGGTGCCGGCCCACACGCTGGGCGCGACGTCGATCGAGAAGCACGGCGATACCTATGACATCGCGCTGCATCCCGTCGACAACAATGATATCGGCTGGTCGGCCTTCACCACCTATCAGGCTTATAAGGTTTTCCAGACGCGGGAAATGGCGCTGACGCTGATTCGCCAGTTCGAAGGCCTGGCGGTGGCGGAGGAAGTCTCCGGGATTCCCGGCCTGACCTGCCGCGAGTGGGAGCCGGGCTTTATGCTGACCATCGACGGCCCGGGCGCTGCGATCACCCGCACGCGCGCCGGTGTTCCGGTCTCTCCGGCGCAGACTTACCCGGCGCCGCTGGAACAGGAGATCGTCAGCGCATTCTTCAGCGACGGCGTGTTTCATTACAATGCCGACCCGTCCGATTACTACTTCACCATTGAACCGATCATGAACGTCGCCGACTACGCGATGACCTTCGTGTTCCAGATGATGCCGAACTACCTGCGCGTGTCGGATTGCTGTTCGTCGTTCATGGTGTCGCAGTTGGGAACGTACCAGGGCTACTTCTGGGGCAACCACAATTCGCGCGACAACTTCCCCGACTACGGCATGGGCTACTTCGCGGCTTGGGAAGCGATGAACGATCCGAACGCCGACGCCGACGTGCGGGCCTCGGCGCTGCTCGCGTTTCAATCGGGACAGCGCATCGGCGATTCCGTGGTGCAGTACGGTTACAACCTGATGACCGTCGGCGAATACCAGCCTTACGACCAGGATCATCTGATCGTCGCCGGGCAGCTTCGTCCCGACGGCACGGACGAAGGGCCGGAGTGGCTGGGCTCGATGAACTCGTGCCAAATGTCGTACATGGCCAAAGCGCTGTCCAGCACCGGTTTGCAATCGCCGGATGAGCCGGTCGAGGCCCCCGGCTCTTACGAAGTGCTGGCGATCAAGGCGCTGTTCGAGGCGCTCGGCCTCCCGCCGCCCGACATCACCAAGACGTGTCACCACCTCGACGACGCCTATGTCGGCCTGGGTTGGGGCGATCTGCTCAATCTCCAGGTGTTCGGCGTTTCGTTCTGGGACCTGGCCAAAACCCTGGTCGACGCCGCGCCGGATACTTTCGTTTCGCTGTTGGAAAGCCTCGCCGACGCGATGGATCAGCCGGAGAAATCCGCGTTCGCCGTCGTCTATTACGCCCAGCTCGCCGAGGCGCGCGGCCGCGACGACCGGCTGCTGCAAAAGGCGAAAGAGACGCTGTTCCACCTGACGGAAATCCAACGGATTTCGTCGCAGATCATCCTCGACTGGGCGAACAAGCAGCCCTCGCCGCCGGCGGATGTCATCAACTTCGCCACCCAGCAGTTGACCAAGGCCGCGTTGTACGCGCACAGCGGCGGCGTCGGCGACGAGAATTACGACACCTTCGGCTTCGTGCGAGGCGACGCCAATTCATCCAGCTTCGAGGCGGTGCTCACGCGGCCGGACTCGACGCTGCTGCCGCTCAAGACCGACGACGAAATCTGGACGATCATTCAGAACGCACTGAACGGCAACGACCGGCAAATCGTGGTCGACCGTTACTATGCCGCCTTCCCCACCGAAGCCGACAAACCTCTGCGGGCGTTCGGCGATCACTACGAGGCGGTCGGGCTGGACGGCGACTTCCACGAAATACCGAATATCGGCAACCAATGGTTCGGCGGCGTGTCGCTGTGGGACGAGGTGTCGATGTGCGCGCGCGAGTCCACGGTGCTCGATTGCTCGTGGGCGCTGCTCGGCTGCGAACGGCCCGACCTCGACGCGTCCGGCGCGGTCGATCAAACCGACCAGGACATGTTCACCGCGGCCTGGGACACTTACGGCCAGGGCGCGACCTGCGACGCGGGCAACAGTTGGTGCGACGGCGCCGATCTGGATCGCAACGGTACGCTCGACACCGACGACCAACAATTCATGACCGCCGCGCAGGGTTGCTGGTATTAGCGGAAGCTAGAGCAACTAACGTTTTCGCCGATTCTTAGCGAAATGTCGGCGATGCTCTGAAAAATATGTTCTGTTTAGATGCGACACCGCGCCGTCAGCCCTGAAAGGGCGCCATTCGCCAGCCCAGGGCGCAAGCCCTGGGTTGGAGAGCGCCTTTCGATCAGAGCCCTGAAAGGGCGTCATCGGGTAACTTGGGCCACGCCCATGCCGCCCCTTCAGGGCTCGCCTTATCTCGTCGGCTTCTTCCCCGGGGCTAACGCCCCGGGCTTATGGATAACGCCCCTGCGGGGCTCAGGAATTCGGTTGATACAAATCTTGTGGTCAAATGTTATCGTGAAATGATCTGCTTCACCGCGGCCGGTGCAGCCGGGACGACAACTCGTCGGCTTTGATCGCGCAGATGGCATCCGCGCTGGCGATGAACAGCGTCCGCAGGTCTTGGTCCCAAATGATTTCCCGCACGAACTTCCCGACGCGGAACCGGTCGAGCGGCTGGCCGGTGCTGAGGCGCCGCACCTCGACCACGCCTTCGAAGTAGGTCGGCAAAAAAATTATATCCAACTCGGGCGCGATGGCGATGGCGCGCACCATGGTCGGCGCCGGAATGCGCCCGATGCGGCGCCAGCGGCCGGTGTCGACGACATCGACGCATCCCGCGAACGGCCGCGACACGTAGAGCAGCCCGCGTTCCTCATCGAGCGCCATGCCGATGGAAAACGCGCCGAGCGCCAGACCGCGCCAGGCGGTCGGCGAGCCGTCGGGCGCCAGGTCGACGGCCGAAAGCGTCCGCGAAGTGATCCAGCCCGAAACGTAGCAGCGCGGCGCACGCCGAGCGCACAGCACCTGGTACGGCGCCATCGTGCCGATGCGCGTCGCGGCTTCGTGGCACTTGTCGGGTTCCACGCGAAAGAAGTACGGCCGATATTCCTTGACCCCGGCCAGCACGCCGGCCGCCGGCGACGCCGCGAGGTCGACGAAATCGCCGATCGCGCATCGCCGGCGCGGGACCAGCGTCGTCGGGTCCAACACCATGGTCGCTTCCGTACCGAACCCGCCTTTCAAATAGGTCACGAGTTCGCTTCGCTCGTTGACCAGCACGAGTTGCTCCGGACCACGGCCGAGATCGGGCGACAGCGTGACCTTCCCGCTTTCCAAGTCGATCGCCCCGACGCGATTCGCCACGCGATCGGAGAAATAGAGGCGGTGCGCCGCGGCGTCGGTTTTGAGATCGTAAAAACGACCGGCGCGACCCGGCGCGCCATCCGCCGTCCGGGTCATGGCGCGCAATGTATCGGCGCTGAACAAAACCTTTCCCAGCGGGGTGACATCTTTCGAACTCAGTTGCAGGAAACCGGCCAGGCAAAACAGCGAGACCACGGTCATGACGAAAAACGACGCGCCCAGCAAAGTGACCGAGCGCGCATGACCGGATGTTCGCCGGCGCCATCGCAGGTACGCGATCATCAACGCCAGCGCGCCGGCGACGAGTTGCGCGATCGCCGTCTTCCACAACAGCACAAACAGATAGACGGTCGCCAAACCGCAAAACGCCGCGGCCGTCGCCATCCAAATCGTGGCCTCGAATTTATCTGATGATCGCCGCCGCCACCGGCTTACGGCTTGTGCGGCGCCGACGAAGGGGACCGCGAGGATCGCCACGCAGAAAAAACCGAAAGCCGCGAAGGCCAGCCAGGTGACGCCGTGTTCGCGGATGGCTATCGACGACGCCCCGGCGGTGGCGACCGCGAGGAAGACGACGGCGATTCGCACGAGATGCCTGGTCATCGGCGATGATTCTCGGTTTCGACTGGTACAGATCATCGTGTCTCACGGGGCTGGACGATTGTCAACGACTCGGCCGGATTGCGCCCGTTGCGACCCCGGGATGCGACATTCAGCGCGGTCGTTAAAAATGGGAAACGGGAGCCGCCGCAATCGCCGCAAGCCCCCGTTTTCTCTGGATTTTCTGAGTGGTCGGGGGCGGAATTGAACCGTCGACACGCGGATTTTCTGTCCCAAAAACGCCATTCTGTAAGCTCGCGGAATTACACGTAAATAGTTGATTGTCCAAAAGTTTCTGTAATACCCCACTTTCACTCAATTTCATTTGTTTTCACGGAATTCCACCAAAAAGCCGACACTTTTGGGACACTGTTTCGGCTCGGGTAAGGACAACAAAACGAGCCGGCGGATTGTGTCGAACATGAACAAAAAAAGGAAAATGCCGGCGGTTGCCGGCGTTCTCCACACTGCCCGCAAGAACAGCATCATCATGTCGTCGAATAATACCGTAAACAGGTCGCCGGAATCGGGGAATGCATTGACGGTCAGCGTCATCGGCAAGCCTTTGTTCGCCGGGAAGCGCGTCAGGACTTTGTTCACCGCGAGGCAAAAAGGGTGCGCGCCTTGACGGCAAGGACCGGCGGGCGTAGCTATTGATCCGACAATCGTCTTTCCATAACTTTCGACGGAATTCGCGACAAGCTCATTGCAGGCGGACAAATAGCGTGCGCTCGCTTTTTTCTACCAACTGGCGGCGTCCGGAGACCGTTTTCCCGGTGCTATTTTTCGTCGCCTTGCTCTTGGTCGGCGTCAGCCTGTTCAAAGACTTCGGCGTCTCGTGGGACGAGCACAGCGAAAATATCGTCGGTTTACTTTCGTTCAACTACGTCTTTCACGGCGATTGGTCTTTGCTCCGCTATGTCAATCGCGATTACGGCGTCTCGTTCGGTTTGCTGTTGGTCGTGATCGAAAAGGCTCTTCGCCTGACCGATCCGCGCGAGATCTTTCTGATGCGGCATTTCTGCACGTTCCTGCTCTTCTATGCCGCCGTCGCGGCGTTCTACTTTTTGGGCAAACAGCAATTCGACAGTTGGCGGGCCGCCTTGTTTGGCTGTTTATGCCTCGTGCTGACTCCGCGAATCTTCGGGAATTCGTTCTTCGACTCGAAGGACATCAGCTTGCTGTCCGCTTTCATCATCGGCGTTTTCACGCTGACGCGCTTTCTCGCCAAAACCTCCGGCGCACGCGCTTTGGCGCACGCCGTTGTCTGCGCCTTTGCGATCGACATGCGCGTCGTCGGCGTGCTGATTCCGGGCCTCACGCTGTTTTTCCTTGCCTGGAAATCGCGGCGGCTGAAAGCGTTCGACGTCAACCTCAGTGAATTTGTTGCGACCGTCGCGCTATTCGCGATGTTGACCGTTTTGTTCACCGTCTTGTTCTGGCCGTTTTTATGGGAACATCCGCTGACGAATTTCCTTTTCGCCCTCAAGAACATGAGCCATTTCCGCTGGCCGAACACCGTTCTCTATCTTGGGCGACGGGTTGCGGCGACCGACCTTCCGTGGCATTACGAACCGGTTTGGATGGCGATCTCGACGCCGATTTTATACTCCGTCGGCTTCGTCGTCGGCTTGTTTGCAGTCGCCCGATCTTTCCTCACGCGGCCGCGGGAAATACTCGCGGACGCCAAAAACCGAAACAATGTCTTGTTTCTGACGTGGTTCTTCACGCCCGTTCTCGCCGTCGTGCTTCTGAAATCCGTCGTTTACGACTCGTGGCGGCATCTCTTCTTCATTTACCCGGCCTTCTTGCTGGTCGCGGTGCAAGGATTGCAGTGGCTCATCGCCGTTGCGCGACGCCGCGCCGCATGCCTACACTTCGCGTTGATCGCCGCCGTCGCGCTGGTCACGTTGCATACCGCGGTCGTGATGGCGAGGCTTCATCCGTTCGAGTATTTGTATTTCAACATGCTGGCCGGCAGAGACATGGCCACCGCGCAGCGACGCTTCGATTTCGACTATTGGGGACTCAGTTACCGCAAGGGTCTGGAGTGGGTTCTG
>PMZC01000286.1:3076-9917 GCA_003170555.1 Deltaproteobacteria bacterium | reverse complement strand
CCTTCGTGCTGCTGTATGCCGCGCTTCGATTGCGCACCATGCTGCGCATCTGGGTTTTCGTGATCGCCGTGCCGCTGTTGTGGTTGGCGTATTCGTATCTGCAATGGGGCGGCGCCGCGGCCAGCGCGCACCTCGTCCCGCCGCAAGAGAACGTCAAGGCGAACGTGTTCACCACCTTGTCGTGGATCGCCGCCGGCAGCGGGACCGCGTCTTTGCTTTTCGCCGCGCTGGGCTTGTTGTGGCCGTTCGTGCGACGCCGCTTCGCCCAGCTTTCCATTTACGGCGCGGCGTTGCCCGCGTGCATCCTCGTGATGCTCGGGCTGGGCAAACTGCATCTCGACCTGAAATACGCGTACAACATCGATGTCTGGTGCAGTTTGTTTTTCGGCGCCGGCGTCGGGGCGATCGCGGGCTTGCTGATCGGCCGGTTGCCCGACGCGCTGGTCATCAACGGCCGGTCCGTCGCCCTCACTACCGCGAAGCTCGCGCTCGGACTGGTCATTACCGCGGCGGCCATCCTGCCGTTGACGAGGCATTACGGAACCGAGTCCGTGCAGACCATGCTCTACAACGAGGGGGCGCTGTACCGCCGAACCCAGGCGCTGCACCGGCAAATGCCTGAGCTTTTCCGCACGTACGCCGAAAATCGCGGAACGATCTACCTCGCGACCTCGCTGACCTATCGGATGTACTTGGGGATTTACGTGGATCGTCGAAAATGGAGTTACCTCATCATCCCCGGCAGGAACTGGGGCCGGAACGACCGGGCGAGTCAGACCGTCGCGCAACTCATCGCCGATGCACAGGCGAACCAGGGAAGGCCGCTCAGCCTGATCGTCACCGACCTATCGGATCAGCAAGGCGCCCCGCGCGACGACCTGGCGGCGAGTCAAAACATCGGCGGTCATTCCGTCGTGCGGGTGTACCAACAATTCGGCTTCGCTGTATATAAGATCAGGGAGAAATGATCGCGCACCGCACCACGACCGTTGCTGACTCCGCCCGGCGGACCAAGCCGCCGTTGCTGGATTTCTTTGCCGGCAGCGGCCTGGTCACCGAAGCGTTGAAGGGCGATTTCGAGCTCGTTTGGGCCAATGACATCAGCGAAAAGAAAGCCGCCGTCTTTCGCGCCAACCATCCGGCGAACATTTTCCATCAAGGCCCCGTGCAAGAGATTCGCGGCGTCGACCTGCCGTTCGGTTTGCTGTCGTGGGCCAGTTTCCCGTGCCAGGATCTCTCCCTCGCCGGCAAGATGAACGGCCTGGCCAGCGCGAGAAGCGGTCTGGTGTGGCAATGGTTGCGGGTGATGGACGAAATGCCGCGGCGACCGCCGCTGGTGGTGGCCGAGAACGTCGTCGGTTTGGTGACCGGCGCACAAGGCGCGCACTATCGCGAACTACATCGGGCATTGGTCAAGCGTGGATATCGCGTCGGCGCGGTCGTCCTCGACGCCGCGCATTGGGTTCCGCAATCGCGTCCGCGGGTGTTTGTCGTCGGCGTGTGCAAAGAGATCGACACCGGAGAATACCAAGTTGGTGAACCTATCTGGTGTCATCCGAAAAGCGTGCAGCGAGCGGCGAAAGGTCTGAAGGACTGGGTATGGTGGAATCTGAAACAGCCCAAGCGCGCGCCTCAAACGCTCCAGGAAATCGTTTCGTTCGATGAGCCGTGGGATGAATCCGCGAAAACGAAATACCTGCTGTCTCTCGTGCCGGAAAAGCATCGCGAGCGAATGAAACTCGCCATCGAAACCGGCGCGCGGGTTTTTCCCGGCTATAAACGAATCAGAAACGGCAGGCAGGTGCTGGAGCTTCGTTTCGACGGCCTTGCCGGCTGCTTGCGCACACCCGAGGGCGGCAGCAGCCGGCAGTTCCTCATCGTGTGGCATGAAGGTAAGCTTCGGTCTAGATTGTTGGCCGCGAGAGAAACGGCTCTGTTGATGGGCGTGCGACCGACCTACAGGCTGCCGGGTTTGTACAATGACGCCTACCGCGCGATGGGCGACGCGGTCGCGGTCCCCGCCGCTCAGTATCTGTCGCAACAGCTGCTCTCGCCGCTGGCGCGCGCCGTTCTTCAACACGAGGTGCGGCCCGACTCGCCGGCTGAAATCGAATCATGACCGACGTCTTCTCCACAAAAAAACGAAGCTGGATCATGAGCCGCGTACACGGCAAAGACACGGGGCCGGAACTGAAGGTGCGTTCGGCGGCGCATCGCCTGGGCTTTCGCTTCCGGCTGCACCGCCGCGATCTCCCCGGCGCGCCGGACCTCGTGTTCCCGCGCCTCAAGAAAATCATTTTCGTCAACGGGTGTTTTTTCCACGGACACACCTGCGCGCGTGGCGCGAGAATACCGCAGGCGAATCGGCCGTATTGGATCCGAAAAATCGCGCGCAACCGCGAACGCGACCGGCGCAATCATCGCCGCCTGCGCGCCGCCGGCTGGCGCGTACTCGTCATCTGGGAATGCCAACTCAAAGACGAAAAACGATTCACCAGGGTGATTAGCGGCTTCTTGAATGACGACGGGCGTCACCGCAAATAGCGTAACCTGAAATCCGCGGGAACCCGCAGGGCGCCGCCGGGGTGGCACTGGCACACGAAGCGACCTGTCCGCCGAAGCCCGGCGAAGGCGGGAGCGGAGTTTGCCAGTGCTCCTTGCGAATTCGCACTGACAAGCTCCGCTTTGCGTCGCGTGACGGTCGCGTCCTTGAAAAAAAGAAAGTGCGTCGAGCTTGCCCGTGCTACGTCGCGAGAAGCACTGGCAAACTACGTTTCACTTCGTGTGCCAGTGCCACCCGAATACTTCCCTGCCAGCTCTCGACCGGCCCGGGGAACCGTCAGTTGCTCTACTTGGTCACTGCCGCGTTCGTCGTCTCGACAACCACTTCCGCCGCCGGCGTCGTGCGCGCGATCACGCCCAATCCTTTTCGTCCATCGACCATGGCGGTGAGCGGCGAGGCGAGGCGCACGTGGCGCAGGTATTCGGTTTCCTGCACGGCGGGCTGCGCGTCGAGCCACGCCCAATCCACGAAGTCGCCCTGCGACCGATCCTCCGGATGACCGCCGGGCGGCACGGTGAAGTAGCCGATGCGCAGCGACGTGATGTTGTGAAAGAAGTGCGAGCCTTGTGACGGGTCGACGTTGTAGCCCGACGGCGAGGCCTCGATGATCAGCCGCGCGCCGGAGATTTGCGACCATTGCACCGGAATGCCGAGCCAGTGATCGGCCGAACCCCAACGACCCGGGCCGATCAAGACGTAATGCCGGCCCTCGCGGCGCAGTTGTTCGTTGAACTGGCCGACCTGCCGCGCGATCTGCGGGTTGCGCGCCGGGTCGAACGCGGCGTTCTTCACGTAGACGACATCGGCGAGGTCTTCGAAGCGCCCCTGCCCCAGGGCCTGCGTCGAACGGCAGACGAGCGCCGCCGGATCGAAGCCGTTGAGATGTTCATCGGTCTGGCTGATCTGCGTGACGATCGGCCGCAGTTGCAGCGCGTAGAGCGTCGGCTCGCGGTGCGACGCCGGCAGCAGATCGCGCCGGCCGTAGTCGCCGAGGTCCACCGCGAATTCGAGTTCCACCGCGGTTCCCAGGCCCTGTTCGCCGAGGCGCAGCAGTTCGATCAGCGCGTCGGCGAGCGGCAGGCTGTGGTGCTTGAGCAGGTTGTTGAAGGTGACCACCCACGTTCCCTGCGCGTACGGGCTGTCCGTGATGATGTTGTCGTGCGGGTCATACACGCTGCCCAGCAGCGGCAGCACGCCGTCGGCCAGCGCGTCCGGCAACTCATGCAGCTTCAGATTGACGCCGAGATTGAACTCGGGCGTGACCGCGCCGCTGTCGAGATCGAGCGCATAAAAGGCGCGCTGCGAATTCTTCAACACCAATTCGGGCGTGGCGAATTGCGGCAGCACCTGCGGGTAGCGCGGACAAAAGCGCAGCGTCTGCCCGCCGTCGACGACGATGCGCCCCAGGCCGAGCGCGAGCTGCACCACGCCGTCTTCCGGCTTCTGCGGACCGAGCGGATAGTAGTTGTACGAGTGCGCGACGCCGGCCAGTTGCGGATAAAAGCGCCGGCCGAACTCGCGGCCGACCAGCCGCTGCACGACCACCGCCATCTTTTCTTCCTCGACGCGGTGGGCGGTGTTTTCGACGTAAGCCTTGGCGTTGCGATAGAAGGTCGAGGCGTACACGAGCTTGATCGCGTGGCACAGGTTTTCCAGCCGCGCCCGCCGGTCCTCGCCGTTGTTCGGAATCATGATCGTGCGGTAGATGCCGGCGAAGGGGTGGATCATGTCGTCTTCCAGCAGGCTCGACGACCGCACCGCCAGCGGGCTGTGCACGTGACTGACGACCACGCCGAGGTCCGAAACCAGCTGCCCCGGCAGGCTCGCTTCGAAAAAGCGCCGGGTGATCTCCCCGTCGTCGTTCGATTGATAGGCGAACTCGGCGAGGTCGTTCTCGTCCATGAAGCGGTCGAAGTAGTCGGTGGCGATGGTGAAGCTTTGCGGCACGCGCACCGGCATGCCGCCCAGGCGGCTGAAGTGCGGCTCTTCGATCAGCAGCGTGTTGAGAAACGCCAGGCCGCGCGCCTTGCCGCCGATCGAACCCTGCCCCAGCCGCTGAAACAGCGCGTCGGGATCGAACTCCTCGCGCGAGAAATCGGTGATCACGCCGCGGCTGCCGACCTTGCGCAGCAGGCGAAGTTCGCGCAACAGGTATTGCCGCACGTCTTCCACGGTCGGGAAGTCCTCGACCGACTTGGGCCGCAGTTTGATCGCCAACTCGAATTCGCTGCGCGCCATCAGCCAGTTGCTGACATGATTGCGGCTGGTGTGATATTCGAGCGATTCCGGCGGCACGGTGGCGATTGCTTTCTCCAGCTCGAACACGTCGCGCGCGCGGGCGACCTCGCGGCCGTCAGGCAGGCGAAACACGAATTCGCCGAAGCCGAGGTAGTCGCTGAGGAAGCGGCGGATTTCGTGCAGCAGCGACGGCGAATGCTTGTCGAGAAACAGCACGCCTTCCGTACGCGCCGCTTCTTCGTACTTGTGTTCGAACGACTGGAGCAGGATCGGAATATCCGCCGAGCATTTGCGAATGATGTGCGCCAGACGCAGGCCGGCCGTTTCGTCGTGCCGCCCGGCGCGGCGGAAGCCGATGTCGCTGATCACCGCCAGCAGATTGTCGCGATACCTTTCGACCAATTCGAGCGCTTGTTCATAGCTCGTCGCGTGCAGAATCTTCGGCCGCGTTCTCATGCGGACCAGCTTCTGCAGGCGGTTGGAGCCCTCGGCGAACAGCGAGTTCGACTGCTTCATCAACTCCGGATACAGCGCGGCGAGAAACGACGAGTAGAAGCGCACCGAATCCTCGACGACGAGAATGACGCGGATGTCGGCGACGGCGATGTCGTGATCGACGTTCTGCTTGTCCTCGATGTGTTTGATGATCGCCAGCAGAATCTTCGCGTCGCCGTTCCACATGAAGACCGCGTCGATGCAGTCGGGCGAAACGAGGTTGGTGAGGTGCTCGATCTCCGCGTGATCGAACGCCAGCACGACCACCGGCTTGCCCGGACGCATCTCCTTCACCCGGCGGCCGAGCGCCTGCAGATCGAGACCACCGACCCGGTGCATGGCCAGCACGATGTCGAAGCGCCGCACCTCCAGCGCCTTGAGCGCCTCCTCGACCGTCGTGGCGTGCGTGAAGCGCGGCGCGCTGGACAGATTGAGGTCTTTGTATTCGAGGAAGATCTGCTCGGTGAGGTGCCCTTCCTCCTGCATGATGAACGCGTCGTACAACGAAGAGACCAGCAGCACCTCGCGCACGCGATGCGGCATGAGGTCGTTGAACTTGTGGAACTTGCGCGGCGCGGTTTCGGGCATCAGGTCTCCACGTCGGGGCGGGTTTCGGGTCCGCCCTTCCGACGGACGTAGGGGCGGGTTTCAAACCCGCCCTTTCCGTGCGGGCAGGTCAAAGACCTGCCCCTACAAAATCAAATCAATCACACTACGCCCTGGTCGACCATCGCGTCGGCGACTTTGACGAAGCCGGCGATGTTGGCGCCGTTGACGTAGTTGATGAAGCCGCCGTCTTTGCCGTAGCGCACGCACGACTCGTGGATGTCCTTCATGATCTGGTGCAGGCGCGCGTCGACTTCCTGGCGGCTCCAGGACAGCCGCATCGAGTTCTGGCTCATCTCCAGGCCGGAGGTCGCCACGCCGCCCGCGTTGGCCGCCTTGCCCGGGCCGTAGAGAATTTTGTTTTGCAGATAGACGTGAATGGCGTCCGGTTCGCTCGGCATGTTCGCGCCTTCCGACACGCAGAGACAGCCGTTCTTGATCAGCGTGCGCGCTTCGTCGACGTTGATTTCGTTTTCGGTGGCGCAGGGCAGCGCGACGTCGCACTTGACGCCCCACGGCCGCTGGCCTTCGAGGTGCTCAGCCTGCGGGAACTTCTCGACGTAATCGCGGATGCGGCCGCGCCGCACATTCTTGAGGTCCATCACGAAGTCGAGCTTCGCGTGGTCGATGCCGGCCGGGTCGTAAATCGAACCGTTCGAGTCGGACATCGTCACGACCTTCGCGCCGAATTCGAGCGCCTTCTCCACCGCGTACTGCGCGACGTTGCCCGAGCCGGACACGGCGACGATCTTGCCTTTGAAGCTTTCCTTGCGCGTGGCCATCATCTCGTTGGCGAAGTACACGCAGCCGTAGCCCGTCGCCTCGGGCCGGATCAGGCTGCCGCCCCAGTTGCGGCCTTTGCCGGTCAGCACGCCGGTGAATTCGTTGCGCAGCTTTTTGTACATGCCGAACAGGAAGCCGATCTCGCGGCCGCCCACG
>PMZC01000286.1:0-3031 GCA_003170555.1 Deltaproteobacteria bacterium | reverse complement strand
TCGAAGTCGCTGCCGCCCTTGCCGCCGCCCATCGGCAGCGTGGTCAGACTGTTCTTGAAGACCTGTTCAAACGCCAGGAACTTGAGAATGCCGAGATTGACGCTGGGGTGAAATCGCAAGCCGCCTTTGTACGGCCCGATCGCGCTGCTCATCTCGATGCGGTAACCGCGGTTGACGCGCACCTGGCCGCGATCGTCGACCCACGGCACGCGGAACAAGATCACGCGTTCCGGCTCGACGACGCGTTCGAGGATATTGGCGGCCTGGTAGGTCGGGTTCGATTGAATGACCGGCCAGATCGACTCGATCACCTCGTGCACCGCCTGGTGAAACTGCGGTTCGGCCGGGTTCTTGGCTTTCACATATTCCATGAATTCGTTGACGGACTTGTAGCTGCTCATCTCAACAACCCCCTGTATTTGATTTCGGAGAACTCATTCCACAAGTTTGAAAGCAATAACACGGGATCGTCCCCGTGATTGGCCGGGACATTAGCCAGACCGGCGAAGCGTGTCAACTCCTGATTTTTAGGGAAAATCCGGCTAATGAGACTATGTCGCATGATGTTTGCCGGCCGTAACGCGCTTGGCGCCGGCGGCGATATTGGCAAGATCAACGAACTTTGTTTGGTTGGCCGAATTGGCAGTCGTGTGATATCCTGCCGGTCGCGGAGGTGAGGAAGATGCGTGGCCGCCTAGTCTTTTACCTGGCCTTGTCGGTGGCGCTCGTCGCCTGCGGCTCCAACACAAAGCCGGACCAATCCGATTTCAACGACGCGCAGACCGACGACGCCGCGTGCGTCACGTTCGTCAACGATTTCTATGACATCTGTCAGCACACGTTGTTTGACCTCGACCGCAACGACGCGACGCAGGCCTGCAAGCTGGGTGATCCGACCGACGTGTGGCCATGCATCATGAATTGCTGGACGGCCGCGAACCAGGATTGCCACGCGTGGTCTGACTGCGTCAACGCGGACAATTGCCTGAAAGGGTCCCAGCCCGCGCCGCAGTAGTACGTCGCACGCGGCAGCGAAGACGACCGGGCATGGTTGCCACGCTGGTCGTTTCGAGAGAAAATGCGCTGGGAAAAGACGGGGAGGATGCCGGGGCGCGAGGCATCAATGAAAATTCGCTGGAAAAAAATTGATTTACGGAAGGTTGTTTCCCGCGCGGGCGCTATTTGGTTTGCCTGTGGCGTTCTGATCGCCGGCCTGGCGGCGGTCGCGTCGGCCCAGCAATGTCCCGCCGAGATGGAATATGTGCCGGGCGGCTATACCGCCGTCGTCTACGATGGTCAGCGTTGGGGCGGCCGGGTGGTCGACGATGTGTGGGTCGACGATTTTTGCATTGACCGGTACGAGGCGTCGCAACCGGATGCGACCGACGTATTCGACGGCTCATGGAACCCCGGCCAGCCGATTCCGTCGGCGGAATCCAAGGCGGGGGTGCTGCCCTGGATTGTGATCTCGTGGACCGAAGCGGGCCAAGCCTGCGCCGCCGCGGGCAAACGGTTGCCCACGCTGGCTGAGTGGCAAACGGCGTACTCCGGTTATGAAGGTTGGGATTGGCCATGGGGAAGCAACGACTACGATGAGGACCAAGCCGCCGGCTGCTACATCAACGAGCCGTACTACATGATTCTGCCGACCGGCGGATGCTGTTTCACCAACTGCCAAGGGGATCAATGTTTCAGCCCGTGCGACATGGTCGGCAACGTCGCCGAATGGGTAGACGAACTGTGGGACGAACGGTGCTTCGGCGACTCCGAGGTCGATGTCGCCAACGCCGGGATCATTCAGTGGTTCTCCGCCAATTCGCAAGTCGCTATTTTCGTAAAACCGGATTGCTGGACCTTTAAAACTTTCGCCCTGCGCCGTTTCGGTTTGCATAATCATCCGCGCGACGGAGCGCGCTTCAACGACGACGGCTTTCGCTGCGCGAAATCTCTGGTTGACGACGACACCATAGATGACGACACGGTCGACGACGACACGACCCCGGGCGATGACGACACAGTCGATGACGACACCACGCCTACTGACGATGACACCACGCCGCCCGATGACGACACCACGCCGCCCGATGACGACACCACACCGCCCGATGACGACAGCACGCCGGGCGATGACGACGCCGCGCCCGCCGATGACGATTTTACGCCGGACGATGACACGGCGCCTGATGACGATGTCGATGACGACACGACACCCGATGACGACGACGACATGACGCCGAGCGACGATGATACGACCCCCGATGACGATACCGCGCCCGATGACGACGCAACGCCCCTTGGCGGCGACGACGACAACACCGGGTGTGGTTGCTGAGCGCCTCGTAGGCCTAAACGACGCCGACTCGCCGCGGTTGCCACGCGATTCAACCAGATGGAAGATGGGCCGGACAAGACGGAAAGGAAGTCCGGAGCGCGTGACGTAAATGAAAAACCGCCGGAAGATATCTGCTCGACAGACGGCCGTTTGCCGCGCGCACATCGTACTGCTCATTTGCGGGGCGCTGATCTTCGGCCTGACGGCGGCTGCGCTCGCTCAGGAATGTCCCGCGGACATGCAATTCGTGCCCGGCGGCGAAACCATCGTCGTCTACTCCGGCGACCGCTGGGGTGGAACCGTCGACTCGCCTCAATCGGTGGATGATTTCTGCATCGACGAATACGAGGCGTCCCAGCCCGACGCCACCGCGGACCGCCCGGGTTCATGGGCGCCCGGTCTGCCGATTCCGGCCGCGGAATCCATGGCGGGCGTTCTGCCGTGGGCGTCGATTTCGTGGACCGACGCGCAACAGGCCTGCGCCGCCGCCGGAAAACGGCTGCCCACCTTGGCGGAGTGGCAAACCGCTTACTCCGGTTACTACGGCGCGTGGTGGCCGTGGGGTACGGACCATTACGATCCGCGCCAGGCGGCGTCCTGTTACATCAACGAGCCCGTCCTGCAAACGTTCCCCACCGGCGGCTGCTGCTTCGAGAACTGCGAAGGAGCGCAGTGCTTCACCACCTGCGACATGCTCGG
>PMZC01000323.1:15839-19792 GCA_003170555.1 Deltaproteobacteria bacterium | reverse complement strand
CGCATGGGCAAGGGCAAGGGCGCGCCGGAGTATTGGGTCGCCGCCGTGCTGCCCGGCCGGATTCTCTATGAGATCGAGGGCGTGGACGAGGCGATGGCGAAGGAGGCCTTCCGGCTGGCGGCGCACAAACTGCCGGTGAAAACCAAGTTCGTCATGCGAGAGGGACACCATGAAGAGTAAGGACCTGCGCGAATTGGGCCCCGACGAACTGGCGGCCAAGGAGAACGACCTGATCCAGGAACTGTTCAATCTGCGCTTCCAGTTTTTCACCGGGCAGCTCGAAAACACCTCGCGGCTCACCGAGGTGAAGCGCGACGTCGCTCGGGTGAAGACCATTCGGCGCGAATACGAACTGGAGAGGACGAAACATGACCAGTGAACGCGGCAATCGCCGGAATCTGCAGGGCGTGGTCGTTTCGGACAAGGCGGCCAAGACGGTGACGGTCCGGGTGGATCGTTTCTTCAAGGACGCCAAGTACAAGAAATACATTCGCAGCAGCAAGAAATACATGGCGCACGACGAGAAGCGCGAGTGCCATGTCGGCGACCTGGTGGCCATCGTGGAAAGCCGGCCGTTGTCGGCCAACAAGCGGTGGCGCGTCACCAAGGTCGTCAAACGCGCTGCTTTGGCGTAACGACGCGGGAGAATCGCCATGATCCAGATGCAAACAATGTTGACCGTCGCCGACAACTCCGGCGCTCGCAAGCTGATGTGCATCAAGGTGCTCGGCGGTTCGAAGCGCCGCTACGCGCATATCGGCGATGTGGTGGTGGTTTCGGTGAAAGAGGCCATCCCGACGGCGAAGGTGAAAAAGGGCGACGTGCTTAAAGCGGTGATCGTGCGGACGGCGACGCCGATCGGCCGGCCCGACGGCACCTTCATTCGGTTCGATGAAAACAGCGCGGTGCTGATCAACAACCAGTTGGAGCCGATCGGCAACCGCATCTTCGGGCCGGTGGCCCGTGAATTGCGCGCCAAGGGCTTTTTCAAGATCATCAGCCTGGCGCCGGAAGTGCTGTAGGAGACCATCATGGCCAAGGCGGAGCGGAAAGTTCGCCATAAAATGCAGATCCGCAAAGGCGACATCGTCCACGTCGTCCGCGGCAAAGAGCGCGGCGCGCTGGACAACACCGCCAAGCGCGGCAAAGTGCTCGCGGTCGACCTGATCAAGCAGCGGGTGATCGTGGAGCGCATGAACTTCATCAAGCGGCACACGCGGCCGGGCAAGACCAATCGGCAGGGCGGCATCGTGGAAAAGGAAGCGCCGATTCACGTCAGCAACGTGCGGTTGGTTTGCAACCGGTGCAACAAGCCGACGCGCGTCAAGATGGTGCTGCTCAGCGACGGCGAATGGGTGCGTGCGTGCCGGCTGTGCAACGAGCACCTGGATTAGGCGGGAGCAAGCAATGGCGCGGCTGAGAGAATTCTATCTGGAGACCGTGGTCCCCGAGCTGATGAAACAGTTCGGTTACAAGAACATTAACCAGGCGCCGCGGCTGAGCCGCATCGTGCTGAACATGGGTTTGGGCGAGGCGATCCAGAACACCAAGGTGCTCGACACCGCGGTGGACGAGCTCACCGCGATCACCGGCCAGAAGGCCGTGGTCACCAAGGCGCGCAAGAGCATCGCGAACTTCAAACTGCGCGAAGGCATGAGCATCGGCACGCGCGTGACGCTGCGCCAGGACCGCATGTACGAGTTCTTCGATCGCCTGGTCAGCATCGCGCTGCCCCGCGTGCGCGACTTCCGCGGCGTGTCGGACAAGTCGTTCGACGGGCGCGGCAACTACACGATGGGCGTGCGCGAGCAGATCATTTTCCCGGAGATCGTCTACGACAAGATCGACAAAATCCGGGGCATGAACATCACCATTGTGACCACCGCCAAGACGGATGAGGAAGGGTATGCCTTGCTGAAGCTCATGGGCCTGCCGTTCCGCACACGATAGGGAGAAGGTTGTGGCGAAAAAATCCATTTGCATTCGTCAGAGCCGGGAGCCGAAGTTCAAGGTGCGCAAATACAATCGCTGCCCGATCTGCGGGCGGCCGCGCGCCTACTATCGCAAATTCGGCATGTGCCGACTGTGTCTGCGTAAGCTGGCTTTGTCCGGGGATCTTCCCGGCGTGAAGAAGTCGAGCTGGTAGCAAGGAGACCGAACGATGGTCATGACCGATCCATTGGCCGATTTGTGCACCCGGATTCGTAACGCCAGCCGGGCCAAGCACGATCTGATCGAGATGCCGTCCTCCCAGGTGAAGGAAGCGGTGGTCAAGATTCTGCGCGACGAGGGCTACATCAAGGCCTACCGCGTGGTGGAGGACGAGAAACAGGGCGTACTCAAGATTTACCTGCGCTACCGTGACGACGGCGAGCCGGTGATCGCCGGCATTCGCCGGATCAGCAAGCCGGGCCTGCGCCGCTACGTCGGCGCCGGCGAAGTCCCCAAGGTGCTGGGCGGTCTCGGCATTACCGTGTTGACCACCAGCCAGGGCGTGATGACCGGCAAGGAAGCGCAAAAGAGAAACGTCGGCGGCGAGATGATCTGCGAAGTTTGGTAGCTCGTCGCCAGTAGGGAGCAAGCGCTATGAGCCGCATCGGCAGACTTCCGATTCCGTTGCCCAACGGGGTGACGGCGAGCATCAAGGACGCGACCGTGACGGTCAAAGGACCGCTCGGGCAGATGTCGTACACCCACCTGGGCCTCGTCGCCGTCAAACACGAGAAGGACCACCTGGTGGTGACGCGCGTCGACGAATCGCGCCAGAGCAGCAGCGTGCAAGGCCTGACGCGCTCGCTGATCAACAACCTCGTGGTCGGCGTGTCGAAAGGCTACTCCCGCGAGTTGGACGTGAACGGCGTGGGCTATCGCGCGGAAGTGAAAGGCCGGACGCTGGTGCTCACGTTGGGCTTCAGCCATCTGGTCGAGATGGCGCTGCCGAAAGGCGTCGACTGCACGGTGGAAAAGAACACTCACATCGTGCTCAAGAGCTCCGACAAGGAGCGCCTGGGCGAGTTCGCGGCCGAGGTGCGCAACGTGCGTCCGCCCGAACCGTATAAGGGCAAAGGCATCAAGTACACGGATGAAGTCATCCGCCACAAGGTGGGCAAGGCTACGGCCTAGCCGGGAGGAAGGACCGTGTCCTACAAGCATCAAAATCTGTCGCCGCGGGAAAGACGCCAACAACGCGTGCGCCGCAAGGTGCTCGGTACGCCCGAGCGTCCGCGCCTTTGTGTTTTTCGCAGCACGCAGCATATTTACGTGCAGGCCATCGACGATTCGGTCGGCCAGACCATCGCCACGGCCAGCACGCTGGACAAGGACTACCAGAAACCCGAAGGCAAGGGCAAAGTGGCGCCGGCCAAAGCGGTGGGCCAGTTGATCGCCAAGCGGCTGCTGGCCAAGAACCTCAAGCAAGTCGTGTTCGACCGAAATGGTTTTCTCTACCACGGCCGGGTCAAGGCGGTGGCCGACGGCGCCCGCGAAGCCGGGCTGGATTTCTAGGGAGCGTGGACGATGATTGAGAAGAGACGTTCCTTTGGCGGCGGTGAAGAATCCGAACTGATCGACAAGGTCATCCACATCGCCCGCGTGGCCAAAGTGGTGAAGGGCGGTCGCCGCTTCCACTTCTCCGCGTTGGTGGTGGTGGGCGACGGCAAAGGCCGGGTCGGCGTTGCGTTGGGCAAAGCGACGGAAGTGCCCGAAGCGATCCGCAAGGGCATCGAGCGCGCGAAGAAGAACATGTTTCGCGTGCCGATCGTCGACGGCGACACGATCCCCTATCAGGTCATCGGCCGCTTCGGCCCGGGCAGGGTGTTGCTCAAGCCGGCCGGCGAAGGCACGGGCGTCATCGCCGGCGGGCCGGTGCGCGCGGTGCTCGAGGCCGCGGGCGTGCACAACATCCTGACCAAGTGCCTGGGCAGCCGCAATCCGCACAACGTGGTCAAGGCCAC
>PMZC01000323.1:0-15751 GCA_003170555.1 Deltaproteobacteria bacterium | reverse complement strand
AAGCAGCGGGTCATTCTCAAGACGCTGGGCCTGTACAAGATGCACAAGACCGTCGTCTTGCCGGACAATCCGTGCGTGCGCGGCATGGTCAAGAAGGTCATGCACCTGGTTCGGGTTGAGGAGGTTTCGTGATGTTCAATCTGAGCAACCTGCGGCCCCCCGCCGGGGCGAAGAAGAAACCGAAGCGGATCGGGCGCGGCGACGGCTCCGGGCNNTTCGAAGGCGGCCAGATGCCCTTGCAGCGCCGTTTGCCGAAGCGCGGCTTCACCAACATCTTCCGCAAAGAGTACACCGTGCTCCACTTGCACCAGTTGGCCAAGCATTACCGCGCCGGCGAGACGGTGGACCCGGAGAGCGTGGTGACCAAGCGTCTGGCGCGGAAGGTCGCCAAGGACGGGCTGAAGATTCTCTCCGACGGCGAGCTGCCGGTGGCCCTGACGGTGAAGGCGCATAAGGCGTCCAAGCAGGCGCTGGAAAAGATCCAGGCGGCCGGCGGGACGTTCGAACAACTGTAAGCAGGAAAGAGGATAGGCACGTGGTAGGTGCGTTCTCGAACATCTTCAAGATTCCCGAGCTGAAGCGGCGGGTGTTGTTCTCTTTCCTGATGCTGGCCGTGTATCGCGTCGGCTGCGCGATCACCGTGCCCGGCGTCAACGGCGCGGCGCTGAAGGAGATGTTCCGGTCGCAGCAGGGCACGATCTTCGGCATGATCTCGCTGTTCTCCGGCGGCGCGCTGGAAAACGGTTCGATCTTCTCGCTGGGCATCATGCCGTACGTTTCGTCGTCGATCATTCTGCAGTTGCTCACCGTGGTCATCCCCTACCTCGACCGCCTCAGCAAAGAAGGCGAAGTCGGGCGGCGCAAGATCACGCAGTACACCCGCTACGGCACCGTCATTCTGTCGGTGTTTCAGGGCTACATGATCGCCTACGGCCTGGAAAACGGCATGTTGGGCGCGGGCCTGGTGACCACCCCCGGCTTGACGTTCCGCTTGATGACGATGATCACCCTGGCCGCCGGCACCGCGTTTATCATGTGGCTCGGCGAACAGATCAGCGAACGCGGCATCGGCAACGGCATCAGCCTGATCATCTTCGCCGGCATCATCGCGCGCATGCCTTCGGCCATCGCCAAACTCTTTCTCGACGTGTGGCAGAAAGAGCGCCGGGTGCTCGAGATCGTGCCGATTATCGTGGTCATGGTCGTGGTCGTCGGCCTGATCATCTTTGTCGAGCGCGCCCAGCGCAAGATTCCGATCCAGCACGCGAAACGCGTGGTCGGCCGCAAAATCTACGGCGGCGCGAGCACGTTCCTGCCGTTGCGCATCAACAGCGCCGGCGTGATTCCGCCGATCTTCGCCAGTTCGATCCTGATGTTCCCCAGCACCATCGTCAAATTTCTCCCCCAATATCCGATCATGGTGACGATCGCCGAGCAACTCGCGCCCGGCCGTCTCGCCTACAATTTCATCTACGTGGTGCTGATCATCTTCTTCACGTACTTCTATACCGCGGTCACCTTCAACCCCGTCGACGTCGCCGACAACCTGAAGAAGAGCGGCGCGTACATTCCGGGACGGCGTCCCGGCAAACCGACGGCCGACTACATCGACCGCATTCTGACGCGCATCACCTTCGGCGGCGCGCTCTATCTGGCGGCGGTTTGCGTGCTGCCCACCATCTTGATTACGCAGTTCGACGTCCCCTTCTATTTCGGCGGCACCTCGCTGCTGATCGTCGTGGGCGTCGCGCTCGATACCATTCAGCAGGTGGAAAGCCACATGCTGACCCGGCATTACGAAGGCTTCCTCGGCGCCAAGGGCAAGTTCAAGGGGCGGAGATAGTCATGGGGCTGATTCTGCCCGGTTCGCTGGGCGACCGAGATACGCCGCGGGGGAGCCGGAAAACGAAGTCGATGCGGCAACGATGGGCGACCGTTCGCGCCCGGATCGCGCCGCGGGGCGGGTGGGGCGACAAGCGGCAGTTGTCGCGCCGCATCGCCGGCGTGGAAACCGGGTATGAAGTCAGCCGGAACCTATCGGCGATCTTTGAATAGCAGTGTCATCAGTCTGAAGACACGGGAGCAGATCGAGCATCTGCACCGGGCGAACCAGATTGTCCTCGAGGTGTTGGCGGCGCTCCAGGAGGCCGCCCGCCCGGGCATGAGCACGCTGGCGCTGGACCAGCTCGCGACGGACGTGTGCCGCCGGCGCAAAGTCCGGCCGGCGTTTCTCGGGCTGTACGGGTTCCCGAACGGGTTGTGCATCTCGCTGAACGAAGAAGTGGTGCACGGCATCCCGTCCGCGACGCGCATTCTGCGCGAAGGAGATGTGGTCAGCATCGACTACGGCGTGGTGTACGAGGGCTGGTACGGCGACGCGGCGATCACGTTCGGCATCGGCCAGGTGTCCGACGTGGCGCGCCGCCTGATCCAGGCGACCGAAGAAGCGCTGTACCTGGGCATCGCACAGGCGCGCGTGGGCAATCGGCTCCACGACATCTCGGCCGCGGTGCAGGCGCACGTGGAGGCGGCGGGGTTTTCGGTGGTGCGGGAGTTCGTCGGGCACGGCATCGGCGAATCGCCGCACGAGCCGCCGCAGATTCCGAACTACGGCGCGGCGGGCAGCGGCGTGCGGCTCAAGGCGGGCATGGTGTTCGCGCTGGAGCCGATGGTGACGGCCGGCGATTGGCCCGTGAGGATATTGGCAGACGGCTGGACAGCAGTAACCGCCGATGATAGTCTCTCGGCTCATTTTGAGCGGTCGGTGGTTATCACTGATCAGGGCCCAGAGATACTTGGCAAGCTCGACGAGCGGGAGGCCTATGGCCAAAGACGACGCGATTGAAGTGGAAGGTACGGTAATCGAACCGCTGCCGAACGCGATGTTTCGCGTGGTGCTGGATAACGGCCACAAGGTGTTGGCCCACATTTCGGGGAAAATGCGGATGCATTACATCAAGATTCTCCCCGGAGACAAGGTGACGGTGGAATTGAGCCCGTACGATTTGACGCGGGGCAGAATTATCTATCGCGCTAAATAAGGGCGCGACGCGCGTCCGCTGAGGAGTTACGGATGAAGGTGCAAGCATCAGTCAAAAAGCGCTGTAACAAGTGCAAGATCATCAAGCGCAAGGGCGTGGTTCGCGTCATTTGCGAAAACCCGAAGCACAAGCAGCGCCAGGGCTAGGAGGAAAGCCGTGCCACGTATCGCGGGTGTCGATATTCCGACCGACAAACGGATCATTGTTTCGTTGACGTATATTTTCGGCATCGGCCGCACCACGAGCGGAAAGATCCTGACCGAGGCCGGTATTGGCGAGTCGATTCGCGCGGGGCAACTCACCGACGCGCAGGTGGCGCAGATTCGCCGGATCATCGACTCGAAGTTCAAAGTCGAGGGCGATCTGCGCAAAGAAACGCAGATGAACATCAAACGGCACATGGACCTGGGCACCTATCGCGGCCTCCGCCATCGCCGCGGTCTGCCGGTTCGTGGTCAACGCACCCACACCAACGCGCGCACCCGCAAAGGTCCGCGGCGCGGTTTGGGCAAGAAGAAGTAAGCGAGGTTGTAAGGAACGCCGATGGCTACACCGAAAAAAGCCGCGAAGAAGAAGCTCAGGAAGAACGTGCCCTCGGGCATCGCGCACATCAAGAGCACCTTCAACAACACCACGGTGACGATCACCGATTTGTCGGGCAACGTCCTGGCCTGGTCCAGTGCGGGCACCGCCGGTTACAAGGGCAGCCGCAAGGGCACGCCGTTCGCCGCCCAGCTCGCCGCCGAGGCCGCGTCGAAAAAGGCGCAGGAGCACGGCATGCAGCAGGTGTCGATTCTGGTCAAAGGGCCGGGGCCGGGCCGCGAGGCCGCGCTGCGCAGCCTGCTCGGCAGCGGATTGAAGATCAGCATGATTCGTGACGTAACCCCGATCCCGCACAATGGTTGCCGTCCGCCGAAACGGCGTCGGGTCTAGGGAGGTTCACGTTGGCTAGGTATCACGACGCAGTCTGCCGGCAATGCCGGCGCGAGGGCGAAAAGCTTTTTCTCAAGGGCGAACGCTGCTACACCGAGAAATGCACGTACGAACGCCGGAAAGACCAGATCCCGGGCATGCACTGGCAGCGCCGGGGCAAGACCAGCGACTACGGCATTCAGCTTCGCGAGAAACAAAAGGCCAAGCGGATCTACGGTCTGTTGGAGCAACAGTTCCGCACGTACTTCCAGCGCGCGGAGCGCATGAAGGGCATCACCGGCGAAAATCTGCTGGTCATGCTCGAGCGGCGGCTGGACAACGTGGTCTTTCGGTTGTGCTTCGCCAGCAGCCGCAAGGAAGCGCGGGTGCTGGTCCGGCACGGCCACTTCGCGGTCAACGGCCGCAAAGTCAATATTCCGAGCTTTCAGATCAAGCCCGGCGACACGGTGAGCGTGAAGGAGAAGAGCCGCAAGGCGGAATGGGTCAAGCTTTCGCTCGAGACCTTGCCGCGTCGTCCGATGCCCGGTTGGTTGGAAATCAACCCGGATAAGTTTGAAGGTATGATCAAGGCGCTGCCGACCCGCGAGGAGATCGGCGGCACCATCAACGAGCAGCTCATCATTGAGCTTTACTCGAAGTAGAGCGTAGAACGCTCGAAGGGAGCAATGAGCATGCATCGTGTATGGCGCGAGTTGATTCGTCCGAAGCGGTTGGACAGTGAGAACGTCAGCGAAACCTATGGCCGCTTCATCGCCGAGCCGCTGGAGCGCGGGTTCGGGCTGACCCTCGGCAACGCCCTGCGTCGCGTACTGTTGTCCACGTTGCAGGGTGCGGCCATCACGGCCGTGCGCATCGAGGGCGTGCCGCATGAATTCTCCACGCTGCCCGGCGTGAAGGAAGACGTGACCGACATCTGCCTGAACCTCAAGCAGGTGCGGCTGCAACTGGCCACGCCGGAAACGCGGTTGCTGCGGCTGCAGGCCAAGGGCGCCGGGGTGGTGACGGCGGGCATGATCTCCAACGATCCGAACGTGAAGACGCTCAATCCGGATCTGGTGATCGCCACGTTGTCCAAGGACGCCAAGCTCCAGATGGAGCTCGAGGTGCGTACGGGCCGCGGCTATGTGCCGACCGAATACCTGGTCGAGGAAGAAGTGCCCATCGGCACAATCATGCTCGATGCGAACTTCAACCCGATCATCAAGTGCAACTACCAGGTGACCAACGCCCGCGTCGGTCGCCGCACCGACTACGACCGGTTGGTCATCGAGATTTGGACCGACGGCTCGCTGACGCCGGAAGACGCGCTGGCCGTCGCCGCCAAGGTGCTCAAAGAGCAGTTCACCGTCTTCCTGAACTTCGAAGAGGAAGAAGAAGTCTACGAAGAGGTGACGGTCGAGGAAGAAGAAGGCCTCAGCGAGCACCTCAATCGCCAGGTCGAAGAGCTCGAGCTTTCGGTGCGCAGCGCAAATTGCCTGAAGAACGCGAACATCAAATACATCGGCGAGCTGGTTCAGAAGACCGAGGCCGAGATGCTCAAGACCAAGAACTTCGGCCGCAAGTCGCTCAACGAGATCAAAGAGATTCTGGCCGAAATGGGCTTGTCGCTCGGCATGAAGATCAGCAACTGGCGGCCGCCGGAGCCACTGGAACCTGCGGAATGAGGGGACCATGCGACACCTGAAGTCAACGAGCAAATTCAGTCGAACTTCCGCACATCGGCTCGCGATGTGGCGCAATATGACGACGAGTCTGATTGTGCACGAACGCATCCGCACGACGGATGAAAAGGCGAAGCAGTTGCGGCGCCACGTCGAAAAGATGATCACGCTGGCCAAGCACGCCCGCGCGCTCGGCAGCGGCGAGGACAAATCCATCGCGGCGAAGCAGTTGCATTTGCGCCGGCAGGCCGGATCATTCGTGCGCGCCGACGAAGCGGTGAAGAAGCTGTTCAGCGAACTGGCCGAGCGCTTCGCCGAACGGCCGGGCGGCTATACGCGGATCATCAAGATCGGCTCCCGCGCGGGCGATTGCGCCAACATGAGTTACATCGAGCTGCTCGCCGCGGAAGAGAAACTCGAGGAGAAGAAACCCGCCAAGAAGGCGAAGAAGCCGGCCGCCAAACGGACGCGCCGAGAACCCAAGAGCGCGAAGAAGGCGGAGGCGGCGCCGACGGCGGAAGAGCCCGCGGCCGAACCGCCCGCCGCGGAACCGCCTGCGCCGACAGAAGGCGGGGAAGAAACGAAAGAGTAATTTCCGTATTGCTTGTGCTCCGGGCGGGATATATCTTTATCCCGCCTTTTGATTTGCGAGGAGCCGTAAGTGGCTGCGACAAAACGAAGCTCTTCTCCCTGGTACTCCGACTTCCGCCTTTTTCTCGTGCTGCTGGCGATCTTCACGATCTTCTTGCTGATGTCGATTTTCGGCCGCGACCACGGCGCTGGTCCGGGCGGCGGCATCGGCGCGTTCGCCACGGGCAAGCCGGCGCCCGATATCGATCTGACGGCGTTGACCGGCGAAAAATCGAAGCTTTCCGCTTTACACGGCAAGGTCGTTTTTTTGAATTTCTGGGCCACCTGGTGCGCGCCGTGCAAAATGGAGGTTCCGGCGATCCAGAGCGTTTATAAAAAATTCCTGAACAACTCCAACTTCGCCGTCGTCGCGATTTCGTGCGACCAGACCGGCGCCGAAACCGTTCGGAAGTTCGTCGAGCAGGAAGGCGTGACCTTCCCGGTTTACCTCGATCCGGAAATGAAATCCGCCGCACAATACGGGGTGACGGGTTTTCCTGAAACGTACTTGATCGGTCGCGACGGAAAAATCCGCGAGAAGTTCGTCGGACCGCGCGATTGGGACGACCAGCACTTCCGCAGTCTGGTCACCGAACTGCTCGGCGAAAACCCCTAATCGGCAAACCCGATCCGCGAAATGAGCAACCCGAAACGGCGCGGGTGTGGTGAATGATCGTTCGGCGCGGGCATCGCGTCGTCGATGCGAATCTCGACGCGGCGCAAGCCTTCAACGCGCGACGGTCGAGTGAAGCGCAGCGAACGCCACTGACCATCGGCGGCGATTCGCAGCTCGCCGAGCGGCGCGCCGTCACAAAGGGCGCGAACGGTTCGGTCCGATAATCCGACCGGCGCCATGGCTTCGACCACGAGCTCTCGCCCATCGGCGCGCAAAACAAGATCGGCGATTTCGCGCGTCCAGCGTGCGGGCCGGCCTCCCGCTTCTTCCAGTGACAACCAACCGCGGCACAATTGTTTCCGGGCGTCGCGCGCATCAACGGTGGACGTGTACTGCGCCGCATCTCCGTCGAAACTCATGCCGTACACCAACAGGCCGAGCTTCCGCGGCCCCGCGATGCCCAACGCCGCGCCCGGATTCCACGCCTCGTCAAGCAGCACTTCGACGCGCGCCACGTCGTTCGCGCTTTCCCCGACGGCGAGGCGCAACGGTTCGCCCCATAAATCGTGACTGTCGAACGGGAGCTCGACGTCGTTCACGCAGACCCGCCCGCGCAGGAACGGCGCATCGGGATGGACCACGGCGTCGATTTCCAAGATCGGCCCGGTCGCGCGCAAAAACGTCGACGCTTGCGCCCGACTCCAGCGCAATGAACGGCCGCGCGCGTCCTTCTCCATCGCGTGCCAACCCATGCCGAGTTGACCACGCTGTGCGGATTCCATCGTCAGCGACGAGCCGACGTTACGCAGGATCTGCGCTTCTCGCCAGCCGAAGTATTGGCAGCGAACGCAGGGCTCCGGCGGCGCGGTCCCCGCCATCGCTTCGCGAAATCGCCGGTAGTTTTCGCCGCGCCAAACCTGCTCGAGGCCGCCCGACAGGTCGCCAAAGTCGAGGTCTTCCCACACCATTGCGCACGCGGCGACGCGCCGATTGGCTTTGACGAACGTGTGGCTCCAGGGGAACGGGCAAGCTTTGACGGCGTTGTCCGGCCGGCCGACGGCGCCGTGCTGATAGAGATTGCGCCCGTCAAGCGCCACGCCCAGTTCGTCGGCGAGCGCGCCGGCTTCGTCCAACAACCTTCGCGCCAGATCGCGATGATGTTGCAAACCAAGTCCGCGCGTGTGCGGCCCCTCGAAGACGTGCTGCACCACCACGCGATCGACGCCCAACTCGGCGGCCCAGCGGATGAAGTCGGGCAGCTCGCGGATGTTCGGCTCCATCGCGGCGAAGCTCAGAAACAATCGCAGCGGCCCGTTGGCGCGTCGGGTGGACAGCGTTTGCAGGTTGCGTCGCAGGCGGCGGAAATCGCCGTGGCGACGGATGCGTTCGTAAGTCGAAGCGGCGGCCGCGTCGACGCTGACGCATAGCACGTCGACCAGATTTTCCCCGACGATCGCGTCGATGATTTCGGGCGTCAGCCGTTGTCCATTGGTCGTGGCGGCGACCGCGAGACCCAGCGATCGAAACCAGCGCAGGCAATCCACCAACTGCGGGTGACAGAGAATTTCGCCGAAGCCGGTCAACTCCACGCCGCTCGCCGCCGCGAAAAACGGCCGCTCACGTTCGAGGTCGGCGACGGTGAATCGTTCGGCGCCGGCGCCATGCCGCGTTTCATGGGGCAGCGGGCACATGATGCAGGCCAGATCACACGCCGCGGTCAGTTCCAGCTGGATCACATCAGGCGTGGGCAGGCTTGGGTCAACGTGGTGCGCGACCCACTGGTCACTCTCCTCGAGGAAGCGCGCGTTCATTTGCGTCGCCTCCACCACGGAACGTCGGGCCCGCGAACGACGCGCGCGCCGGCAAACAGCACGCCCAGTCGCCGCGTGTCGTCGCCGCCCGGCGCCCACGACGTTTCGCAACACAGCGTGACCACGTGCCACGGCTTTCGGTCGCCGAGCGCTGCACGGACCAACGTACGGCCGGCGCGATCCGGCAACACGACGCTGTTTCGCTCGACGCCGCCCACCAAGATGCTGACGCGCTGTTCGGCTAATTTTCCGATGGTCCAGAGTTCGATTTCCATATAATTCCCGCGGCCGTGGGCGATGGCGAACGATGCGCGGTCGCCCGTCCAGCGCATGGGCTTGCTTGTCGTTTGTTCAATCGGAAAAAAACCACGGCCGACGTGCCGATCGCAATTCCGGCCGACGCGAATTTGGTCTGAGAGATCGTCAATGTTCCCGGTCAACGCGGCTTGCACCATCATGACGCCCAGTGTTCGGCGCGACGGACCGTCGCCTATTTCCAGCGGGGTAAACGGCCGGTCGAATTCGAAATCAACTTGCAGCACAGGCTCCGAAAAATGGGGAAGCACGAACCGCAGAGGCGATGTGTTGACTTGGTCGGGCCGCAACATGTCGGCTGTTTCCTCGTTGACGCGCAACGTAATCGCACCGCCCGGCATACGCGGGTGAGGGTAAAACTCCAAGTCGAGAAACGGGCGATGGCTGTTGCGGACGAAGAACGTGCCACGTCCGGCGGTCCAACGGAAACGCCGCCCGTCGGTCATCGATTCGACGTCGTAGAAACCTTGTCCAAGCTGGCCAGTCGAGCGGTCGCCGAAAACGACGCGGTCGGCCATTTCTTCGATCGACTTTGCGCACCGCCATGGTTTGGTGGGGCAGGTATGACATTCAACCGGCGGGTTTGTCCCGGCGAGCCGGCGCCGCAATTCGCGGTACGCTTCGCCTTGCCAAATCTCCTCGATGCTCTGGCGTCGCAGGTTGCCGAGAACCAGCTTCTCCCACAGCGTAGCGCACGCCTGCACGTCGAGATTGCTTTTGACGAAAACACGCTCCCAGGGATAGCGGCAGTCTTTGATCGCGGCTCGATCGGTCGCGCTCGGCGAAGTGACCTGCACCTTGCGCACGACTTCGCCCTCGGCCAAAACGCCTTGTCGCTGATACCAGAACTCGAGCGCGATGTGCTCGCGCGCCGCGATATCGGCGGCCGCCGCGAAAACGGCGGCCTCGTCCGGCGAATTCGCAGCGCCGCGCCCGCGCGTGTGATCGTTCTCAAACAATCCTTGCACCACGACGCACGCGGCGCCGACGCGCTTCGCCAGGCGCACGACGTCCGGCAACTCCGGCAGGTTGTCGACCAGCGAAATGAAACTGAGGTGCAGCACGGGCGCGACCCGCTCGTGTTTGCTTCTGAGGTTGCTCAACAGCGCGAGATTTTCTTTGACGCGGTTGAAGTCGCCGCCCGCGCGCAGTCGCGCGTAGGTTTCCGCGGCGCCGGCGTCGACCGAGACGCACATCAAATCGATCAGGCCTTCCGCGACGATCGGTTCGAGCAGCTCCTGGCGCCATAACATGCCGTTGCTCGTCGCGTTGACGGTCAGGCCGAGCGATTTGAAGTAACGCAAAACGGCCAGCAAATCGGGGTGACAAAACGCTTCGCCGAAGCCCGTCAGCTCGACTTCGTAAGCGTGCGCGAGCAGCGGCCGCAGCACGGTTTGCAGATCGTTCAATTCGATGCGGCGCTCGTACGGCGCACGTTCGCGCGGCTCGCTTTGCAGCGGGCAGAAGACGCAGCGCAGATTGCAGTCCGCCGTCAACTCAAGTTGGACGACGCGCGGCAGCGGCGGATCCTGCGCGGCGTGCTGCTGAAATAGTTCGCGGTCTTCGAAAAACCCGCTCACCGCCGCGTCCCCGTGGTCGAGAGGAACTGGCGAAACCAGAATAGCCCTTCGAGCGCGATGCGCCGCCGCGACACGCCGGTGTGCTGCCGGTAGCTGTGCACGTAAAAGATCAGCCAGAAATAATGAAACAACCGATTCGGCTTCCAGCGCGTCAGCGGCAACAGAATTTTTTCCAGGCGCGGCCAACGGGCGAGGGGGTAGAAGAATTTGTGCAGATTGAAGATACGCTCGGCGTCGGGATTGCGCAGCGCGTTGTCGGCGAAGGTGTTGGCGCCGATCACGTCATCGTCGACGCGCGCGAGCAGTCCGTCGCGGATCGCCTGTTCCGTAATCGGCAGACCGGCGTAAGGCTGGAAGATGCTGCACCAGACATCGGGCGCGCGCAGGCGTTGGTTGAGCCGCAGCGTCGCCAGCGCGTCTGCCCAGTGTTCGCCCGGCAGCGCGAGAATGTTCGAGGTGAAAAAATGGATGCGATGTTTGCGCAGCAGCGCCGCCGTTTGCTCGATTTGTTCGTTCGTCACGCCTTTGCACAGCAGTTGGTTGCGCCGCGCCTCGTCGCCGGTTTCGACGCCGAACAGCGCCGTCCGGCAGCCGGTGTCGGCGAGCAGTTGAATGGTCTCCTCACTTTCGCCGGCGCGCAGGTAGCAGAGGTAAGGCAGGCGAATTCGCTCGGCGTATAGCGTCAGGAAGCGACGGAGCCACGGCTTGTTCATCGCGAAGACGTCGTCTTCGAAGCGAATCACGCGCACCGGCCAGCGCGCGCGAACCTCCTCGATTTCCGCGACGATGCGCTCGGGGCTGAAGTGGCGTACGTACTCATTCTTGTTGGGATAGATATCGCGGAACGCGCGGTTGAAGCAAAAGGTGCAGCCGAATGGGCAACCGCGGCCGGTGAAAAAAAACTTGACCGGGTTGTTGCGTAGAAAGGCGTACCGGTAGTAGCCGTCGCGCCACGGATGCGGCAGCGCGCCGAGGTCTTCGATCAACGGGCGCACGGGATTGGCGATCAGTTCGCGGTTGCGGGCGAACGCGAGGTTGCGCACGTCGCTGACGTCGGCGTGGTGATCGAGGCGGTCGGCCAGTTCGACGATCGTCTGTTCGCCTTCGCCGCGGCAGACGAAATCGAAGCAGCCGCGCAACGCGAGTTCGGGATGAAGCGTCGGGTGGGGACCGCCGGCGATGGTCACCGCCTCGGGAAACGCTTGCTTGATCGCCGCAGCCGCCCGCAGCGCGTATTGCTGTTCGCAGTTGGTGAACGAGAAGCCGACGAGCCCCGGCCGCGTTTCGCGCACCGCGCGTACGGCGCCGGCGACGGTGGGCGCGACGCGGATCTCAACGTCGTGTCCGGCGGCGCGCAGTCCGGCGGCCATGTACATCACGCCGAAGTACTCCCGCCAGATATTCTGTACGAACAACACGCGCATGCGCCCGCTCCGCAAAGCCTTCCGCATTGTAGTCGCGTAGCGGCTGGCGCCAAGTGCGCGCCGTCTCGCTTGACAGTGGTCGACGCCTGAATAGAATTGTTTCGCCTTCGGGGCAGTGTAGCTCAGGTGGTAGAGCAGGCGGCTCATATCCGCTATGTCAGGGGTTCAAGTCCCTTCACTGCCACGCCAAGGAAAAAGGGATCGGCCGACCGATCCCTTTTTGTTATTGCGAGAAAGAAGCGGATCGTTGGCGAACCGCCCCTACATCTTGTCCAGCGGATTCACGGGCTTCGAATTGCGGCGCAGACGAATCTCGTCCTGAATCCACGACAGGAATTCGGCGAACGGCAACGTGGTCTGCTCGGTGACGCCATACCGCCGGTGAGTGACTTTGTCTTCCTGGGCCTCGCGCTGGCCGACGATCAAAACGTTCGGCGCTTTTGAAGTCGCCGCGTTGCGAATCTTTTTGTTGAAAGAATCGCCGGAGTCGTCGACCTCGACGCGGATCATCAGCGCCAGCAACTGGTCGCGCAGCTTGTAAGCGAAGTCGAACAGGGCCGGCGCCACGGGCACGATGACGACCTGCACCGGCGCGAGCCACGTCGGGAACGCGCCGCCGTAATGCTCGATCAAGAAGCTGATGAAACGCTCGTGCGTGCCGAGCGGCGCGCGGTGAATGATGTACGGCCGCTGCTGGTGACCCTCGTGGTCGATGTACGTCAAGTCGAAACGCTCTGCGCTGGTGAAGTCGAGCTGATTGGTCGACGCCGTTTCCTCGCGGCCGACGACGTTGGTCACCTGGAAGTCGACCTTCGGTCCATAGAACGCCGCCTCGCCGGCCACCTCGGAATAGGGGATGCCCAGTTCTTTGAGCACCTCGCGCAGGATGCCGACCGTCTGCTCCCACGACGCGATGTTGTCGACGAATTTGTCCTTGGCCAGATCGTGCACCGAGAGGCGCAGCCAGTAATTCTCCAGGCCGAAGAGGTCGTAGTAGTATTTGTGCAGCTCCATGACCTTCCGCGTTTCCTCGCGCACCTGGTCGGCGGTGACGTAGAGGTGCGCATCGTTCATCGTCATGCCGCGCACGCGCAACAGGCCGGCCAGCTCGCCCGATTTTTCGTAGCGGTACACGCTGCCGTACTCCGCCAGGCGCAGCGGCAGATCGCGATAGCTGCGCACGATCTCGCGGTAGATCATATGATGGTGCGGGCAGTTCATCGGCTTCATGTAGTACGCTTCGTCGTCCAACATCATCGGCGGGTACATCGATTCCTTGTAGTGTTCGAGGTGGCCGCTGATTTCGTAGAGCAGGCCGCGCGTGATGTGCGGCGTGGCGACGCGCTTGTAGCCGTAGCGGAACTCGGCTTCCTGCGCGAGTTTTTCCAGTTCGTCACGCAGCACCGTGCCGTTCGGCAGCCACAGCGGCAGGCCTTTGCCGACCTCTTCCGCGATGTGGAAGATCTGCATTTGCTTGCCGAGTTTGCGGTGATCGCGTTCCATAGCCAGCGCGCGCCGCTTCTTGAACAGCTCCAGTTCCTCAGCCGTGTCGAAGGCCAGGCCGTAGATGCGCGTCATCATCACGTTCTTCTCGTCGCCGCGCCAATACGCGCCCGCCAGCGTGTCGAGCGCGAACGAGTTCTTCGGAATTTCGCCGGTGGTCTCGATGTGCGGGCCTTCGCACATGTCGGTGAAATCGCCGGAGCGGTAAAAGCTGATCGCTTCGCCCGCCGCGATGTACTCGCGGCACAACTCGACTTTGTAGGGCTCGTTAGCGGCCTGCAATTTTTTCAACGCCTCGTCGCCCGGCAACTCAAAGCGTTCGAACTTGATCTTCCGCTTGACGAGGTCCTTCATCTTGCTTTCGAGCGCGGGCAGCAGCGTGTCCGCCGCGACCGGCTCGGGAAAAACGAAATCGTAATAGAAGCCGGTGTCGACCGGCGGGCCGATGCCGAGTTGCGCCTGCGGATAAAGCTCCTTCACCGCGGACGCCAGAAGATGGGACAGGCTGTGCCTCGCGCGATACAGGTGATCGTTCTCATTCAACTTCATGGGTCGTCTCCTTTCGGCCTCCCAACGTCGGAGGCTCGCCGTACTTAACCATTTTGCCGGGGGCTATTTCAAGCGGATAAATTCGGCGCGCCGACCGCCTTCAGCGCCTCGGCCTGAAAGTGCGTGATGAGCGGTTCGATGACCTGATCGAGCGCGCCTTCGACGACGTTGTCCAGGCGATAGATCGTGAGGTTGATGCGGTGATCGGTCACGCGGTTCTGCGGGAAGTTGTAAGTGCGAATGCGTTCGGAGCGGTCGCCGGTGCCGACCTGCGCCTTGCGCTCGGCGCTGATCTGCGCCTGCTGTTCGAGCCGTTCTTTTTCGAGCAAGCGCGCCTTGAGAATCTGAATCGCCTTCGCTTTGTTTTTGTGCTGCGACTTTTCGTCCTGGCAGATGACCACCAGGCCGGTCGGAATATGCGTGACACGCACCGCGCTGTCGGTCGTATTGACGCTTTGCCCGCCGGGGCCCGAACTGCGATAAACGTCGATGCGCAAATCCATCGGCTGGATTTTGACTTCCACCTCGTCGGGCTCGGGAAGAATGGCGACGGTCACCGCGCTGGTGTGAATGCGCCCCTGGGCCTCGGTGTCCGGCACGCGCTGCACGCGATGCACGCCCGACTCGAACTTGAGGCGGCTGTACACCTTGTTCCCGTTGATGGCGCAGATGATTTCCTTAAAGCCGCCGAGCTCGGTGGCGTGACTCGACAGCACCTCGACCTTCCAGCGTTGCGCTTCGGCATAGCGCGTGTACATGCGAAACAAATCGGCCGCGAACAGCGCCGCCTCTTCGCCGCCCGTGCCGGCGCGGATTTCGAGCAGAATGTTTTTGTCGTCGTAGGGGTCTTTCGGCAGCAGCAGGACCTTCAGCCGTTCCGTCGCTTCCGCGATCTTCGGCTCGAGCTCGTTGAGTTCGGCCTTGGCCATCGCGCGCAGATCGGCGTCCGTTTCGCGGTCGAGCATGTCTTTGGCGCCGTTGCGCTCGGCGGTCATCTTCTGGTAAGCGCGATAGGTTTCGACGATCTCTTCGAGATCGCGCTTCTCCTTGTTCAACTTGGTGAACCGGGCCGCGTCGCTATAGAACGCCGGATCGGCAAGCTGCGCGTTCAGCTCGTTGAAGCGGGCCTCGACTTCGGCCAGCTTACTGAACATCGCACGCGCCCCCCTTGAAGAAGAACTCGGGCCGGCCCACCTCGGCCAACGCGGCGGCGAAGTCGGGATATTCGGTTTCGCTGTCCTCCGACATCTTGCCGTCCTCGACCTGCTTCTCGCGCCACAGGCATTTCTTCATGCTGATGATGGCGACCTCGAGCATCGCGTCGGTCGGCGGCTTGGTCGTCACGCGCTGGCTGAGCAACCCCGGCAGCACGGCCAGCCGCAGCAGCGGATTGTGACGATATTTGCCGGCGAGGCGAATGAGTTCGTACGAGAAGCCGGCGATGGGGAACAGCAGCGGCAGCTTGATGGCGATATAAATCAGATTGCGCGCTATCTTCGGTACGCTCGTGAGCTTGGGCAGCAGCGGGAACGCCAGCGAGAACAGCAGGATGCTGGTGATCAGCACGACCAGAATGAAGCTCGTGCCGCAGCGCGGATGGTGCGTCGTGTACGGCCGCACGTTGTCGAGCGTGAGTTCCTTGCCGTCGTCGAACGCAAAAATCGATTTGTGCTCGGCGCCGTGATATT
>PMZC01000095.1 GCA_003170555.1 Deltaproteobacteria bacterium | reverse complement strand
GACGATGACGCCGTCGATGATGACGCGGTCGACGATGATCTCTTCCCGCCGGACGAGCAAACTCCACTTTATGAGAAGGGTCTGATCCTCCCGCCCAACTCGCTCGAATGTGTGCCGGTCGGCGGGGCGCCGCAACTCAACTGCAATCATCATGGCTCCACCGTGGCCGAGTTGCCCGACGGCACGGTCGCGGCGGTGTGGTACCACGGCGTCACCGAAGGTTCGCCGGACGCGCGCATCGTGTGGTCGCAACTCGCGCCGGGCGCGGCGGAATGGTCGTGGCCCGAAGTGTTGTACGACGATCCCGACCACTCGGAGGGCAACCCCGCATTGTGGGTCGAGGAAGACGGAACGCTGTTCGTTTTCTTCGTCTCGATCTTCGGCGACGGCTGGAGCCAGTCCAAAATTCGCCTCGTGCGTTCAACCGACAACGGCCAATCCTGGTCAGACCCGATCATGTTGCGCGAGGACTATTGCTGGATGACCCGCCACCGGCCGCTGCGTTTGGCCGACGGCGATCTGCTGCTGCCGCTGTACAGCGAATGTCTGGCCGATCCGGTGTTCATGCGTTCGAAAGACAATTTCGAGACCTGGACCGAAGAGCCGCATCTCAACTTGCGTTACTATCTGCAACATCCGGGACAGATTCAACCGGCGTTGGCGCTGCTGGATGGCGGACGAATCGCGGCCATCACTCGCGACGGCTGGCCGACCCATCGCATCAAGCGCATGGTCAGCGACGACAACGGATACACGTGGACCGCAAGCCGGATGACCTCGCTGCCGAACAGCGGCACGTCGGTCGACCAGGTGCGGCTGCTCGACGGCCATGTCGTCGTCGCGTTCAACAACAGCCCCACCGATCGCTTTCCGCTCTCGGCTGCGCTCAGCCTGGATGGCGGCGAGACGTTCACGGCCATCCGCGACATCAATGACGAATGCGACGAAGGGTCGTGCAGCTACCCTTATCCTTCGATCATGCAAAGCCGGCATGACGGCACGATCTGGGTGACCTACACGTACAATCGCGAGACCATCGGCTGGGTGCACTTCAACGAGGCGTGGCTGATGGAGCAAGCCGACTTGTGGTGACGTCATGCATCGCGATTTCCTGCCGCTGATTTGCCTGCTGATATTATTTGCGGCGGGTTGCGGCGGAGCGACGTCCGGCGAAAACGATCAGACGACGGCGGATGATGATGCTCATGACCAAGACGACGACACCACGGTCGAACCGACGCCGAGCAACGCGATAGATTTTCCGGACGACTTTCTTTGGGGCGTTTCCACCTCGGCGTTTCAAACCGAAGGCGGCAACGTCAATTCCGATTTTACGCAATGGATGCTGAAGGTGTTTCACCGCGATCTATGCGGCGAGGCGGCCGACTCATACGACTTGTACGAAACCGACGCGAACCTCGCGCAAGACCTCGGCGTCAACATCTATCGCATCGGCATCGAGTGGGCGCGCATCGAACCGCAAAAGGGAAAATACGACGAGGCCGAGATCGAGCATTATCGTAAGGTCATTGAAGCCGTCGTTGGGCGCGGCATCAAGCCGATGGTGACGCTGCATCACTTCACGAATCCGCAGTGGGTGCAGGATCAGGGCGGGTGGCGCAACGCGGAAACCATCGCTTCGTTTGTCGCGTACGCGCGGTTGATGGCGAAAAGCTACGGCGATCTGGTCGACTACTGGCTGACGATCAACGAGCCGATCATCTACGCCAGCGGTTTGTGCCTGATGGCCGGCTATCCCGGCGGGTCGATCAACAATTTTCCGTGCGCCGCGGAAGTATCGACCAACATGATGTTCGCTCACGCGCGCGCGTACCACGCGATCAAGGAAGTCGACACGACGGACGCGGACGGCGACGGCGAAAGCGCGATCGTCTCCATCGCGCAGGCCATCGTGCCGGGATATCCGCGACGGCCGGACAACGCCGGCGATATTGAGTCGGCGCGGATGTACGACTACTTCATGAACAAGATGATTTTCTATACGCTGACGACCGGCGAGCTCGACGCCAACGGCGATGGCGACACGACGGATGAAGGCGACGGGTATTACGAAGAGCTGGCCGGCACGCTCGATTTTCTCGGCGTCAACTTTTACAACTCGATCAAGGTGCTGCACGTACCGCTGATCTTCGGGCCGATCGCGGGTATTCCGTGTTATCCCGAAGCGAATTTCATTTGCTATCCGCACGGCCGCCCGCCGTATCTGCACGGCGACAACGGCAATCCCATCGAGCCGGAGGAGTTTCACAAACTGTTGGTGGATTACGCCGACGAATTTCACCTGCCGATCGTGATCACCGAAAACGGCGTCGCGACCACCGACGGCTATTTTCGCTCGTGGTTCATCATCGAGCACCTCAAGGCCGTGCGCGCCGCGCTCGACGACGGTGTGGACGTGCGCGGTTACATGCACTGGTCGCTGATCGACAACTTCGAATGGCTGATGGCCTACACGATGCGCTTCGGTTTGTTCCACGTCGACTTCCCGACCTCGATCCGCTCGTGGACCGAAGGCGGCGAAACCTATTCCGCCATTGTTCACGCCGGCGGCGTCAGCCAAGAGTTGCTCGATCGCTACGCGGACGCGCCGCCGGTGAGTGAGTAGGATTAGTCGCCGACCAACTCAAGAATGACGAAGCCATACGCGGGTAGCGAAACCGGATAGGCCGCCGCGGAAAACGCGTCGAGGTGCGGCAATTCCGCGCCGGAGTATAGATCGCGCGGCGTACCGACGCGCCCGCCCCAACTCGTCGGCGATAGATCGAGCGTCGCTTCTTGCGGTTTGGCGGAAAAGTTGATCACCACGAGCAGCGAGTCGTCCGCGCTTTGGCGCAGGTCGGCGAACACGTGATTCGAATCCGCGACGACCGGCGTATAGGACCCTTCGGCCAACACCGGCCGCGCGTTGCGAATGGCGATCACGCGGCGATAGTGGTTGAGCAGCGAATGCGGATCGCCGTCCTCGACGGCCACGTTGTGCGTCGCGTGGTTCGGCGCCAGCGCGATCCACGGCTCGCGGGTCGTGAAGCCGGCGGTCGGCGACGCATCCCAGTGCATCGGCGTGCGCGCGGCGTCGCGATAATCAACCACCACTTCGTGGCCGTTGGTCATGCCGACTTCCTCGCCGTAGTAGACGAACGCGATGCCGGGCAGGGTCAGTTGCACGACGGAAGTCATCTTGGCCCAGTCGTCGTCGCCAAGCAGCAAGCCGAACATGCGGTAGAAGTCGTGATTCGACTGGTACACCGCGTGCGTTCCACCCGGCGGAAAGCGTTCATAAGTGAGGTCCATCATTGTTTCGATGGGCCATGGCGTGTGCAGAAAATATGACGCGTAGAAACCATAAGTGAGGTTGAAGTTGATGATCGCCTGCAGCTCGTCGCGGCCGTCGCCGAGATACTCGATCACCTTCTCCGGTGCGCCGGCCACCTCGCCGACGAACACTCGATCGCCATACTCATCGGCGACCTGGCGCAACTCTTTGAGGAAGGCGTGCGTCTTCGGGTGATTCCAACAGTACTCAGCGTCCTGATAGTAAAGGTGCGCCGCGTCGAGGCGAAAACCGTCCACGCCCAGGTCGAACCAAAACCGGACGACGTTCTTGACCGCCTCGCGCAGATCGGCGTTCTCGTAATTCAGGTCGGGCATCTGCTCGCGGAAGAAGTGATAATAGTACTGCCCGACGGTTTCGTCGAAGGTCCAACGATCCTGACCGAACTCCGGCTCGAGCGGGTCATGGCAATCGAACAACGGCTCATCGCCCCAGACGTACCAGTCGTGTTTCGGATTGTCGCGGCTCGAGCGCGATTCGACGAACCACGGATTTTCCCACGAGGAGTGGTTGAACACGCCGTCCATCACGATGCGAATGCCGAGCTCGTGCGCGCGGTCCAGCAACTCGCGGAAGTCATCGAGCGTGCCGTAGTCGGGATTGATGGCCTCGTAGTCGGCGACGTCGTAGCCCGAATCGAAAAACGGGGACGGGTAGATCGGATTGAGCCAGATGGCGCCGATGCCCAGCTCGGCGAGGTACGGCAGCTTCACGATCAAGCCGCGCAGGTCGCCGATGCCGTCGCCGTTGGAGTCGTAGAAGCTGCGCAGGAAAATTTGCATAAAAGTCGCGGTGCGATACCAGTCGGGATTCAACGTGTCATCGTCGCCGGCCGCATCGTCGTCGACGGCATGCGTATCGTCATCAGCGGGAGCCGAGTGATCGTCGTCGTTGTTGACGTCACCGGACGAACAGCCGCAGATCAACGCCGACAGCGCAAGCAACGCGAGCAAAAACCACTTCATCGAATCCCCGAGCCGCTGACCGGCGTCCGAGCAGTTGATAATTGTCCGGGTCCCCCGGCGCCAAATTTCACTCCGGCCGGCAGAGGTCGCGGCGGCAGCGTCACGGGTTGCAACGCGGGAACATAGTCAACGACCTCGCGCCGTACGAGAAACAAAGCCGACCAGCCGGCGACCGGCAAGACCATCGGCGAGTAGTCTTTTAAGTTAGACCGATTGACCAGCAGCGAAAGTGAGAACGTGTTAGCCAGTAAGTCATAGCGCAGTTCGGGATGCGCCTGGATAAGTTGAGCTAAGTTCCAATTGACGGGTTTGCCCCGCGCCTGCTTCCGCAGTTGAGTCGCGATCTGAAAAAAAGATGCCACCAGATGACCCAAGTCGGTCCCCGCCGGGTAGAAGTTGATGAACAGCAAGTCGGGTTGCAGGTCGGCGATGCGCGTCAGATCGGATTTTTCGTGCCCCGCCAACCCCATGCCCAATCGAACCTTGCGGTGAGCGATCACCGGATCGGTCAGCCCTAACGAATCGTGCGCGACCAAACCGCTGAAGTACGGTATCGCCCCGGCATTGACGACATACAAAGTGAGATCACGCGGCGCCGCCTGCCGCAGTTTCATGCCGACGGCCGCCCAAATCCGGACCACCTTCTGCTGCGCGACGTAGAGAAAAAGATTTTTGGGGAAGAGCAGCGTCGCCAGCAGCGTGACGGCGAGCACCCATCGGGCCAGGCGCGGCCAGAGCGCCGCCAGACGCGGCCACGGGCGCTGAAAAGCCGCGCCGACCTGGGGCCACCATTCGATCATCAGCCAACTCACGATCGGGATCACTGGGATGAAGAAGCGGCCGAAGGAAAAATAGTCGCCGCCGACGTAACAGTTGTAAGCGACATAACCGCCGATCCACGACAGGCCGATAAGCGCGCGCGCCTTGTCCGGCCCTGGCTGCGGCCACAGGCGGCGTATCGCCAGCGGCACAATCACCGCGATCGGATTCGCGATAAACCAAAAAACAGAATAAAGAAAACCGCGCACCGCCAGTTGGGCGCTGCCGCCGTCGACCTTGACGTAGTAGGCGTTGGGAAACGGATAGCCGAAAAACAGCCAACGGTAAGCGAGCGCCGGCCCAAAGACCGCGAGAAAGGCCGCCGTCAAACCCAAGAGCGGCCGCCAGCGGCGACCCGGCTGGTTCAACATGAAGATGAGCACCGCGGAGAGCGCCGCGAAGGCCGCCGCTTCCATGCGAACGTCCGCCGCCAGGCCGATCAACAGCCCGGCGACCGCGGCGGGATAACCGCGCTCGACATGCTCCACCACGGCGACAAAACCGGCGAAAAGCAGCGCCGCGAAAAAGACGGTCTCCATGCCGGAGTGGGCGTAGACCCACAGCCCAGGATGAAGCGCCGTGAACAACAACCCGGCCCAGCGAAGGACAAACGGCCCGGCGATTCCTTGCCGCGCCGTTCGCCACGCCAGCAGCAGTAAGATGAAAAATAGGCCGAGGTGGTTGAGCAGAAGGGCCGCCTGGTCCGCCGAAATCTCGGTAAGGCGAAGCGCCACCCCGATCAGCACGGCGAAAAGAAAGTTTGATGACGCCTCGACCTGCTCGCCGGGGTTGAAGACCAGGCCGTG
>PMZC01000354.1:22757-22890 GCA_003170555.1 Deltaproteobacteria bacterium | reverse complement strand
AATATCGCCGGGAAGGAACCCGAGATCGCGGCCGAGCGGAAAGATCGGGCGGCTGACCAGCAAGCGCTGATACATCCCGTCGTTGAGCACCTTCTGCAGCCCGGCGGCGAGGGCCAGCAGCGTCTTGCCGGTG
>PMZC01000354.1:0-22743 GCA_003170555.1 Deltaproteobacteria bacterium | reverse complement strand
CTTCAGGTCTTTCAGCAGCACGGCCTTTTCGGCCTTGGGGTCGAGCCGCGCCAGCGCGCTGTGGTTCGGGTTGTTTTCGTCGACGAGGTGCAGGAACTGGTTGGGAAACATCTCGCCGCTTTCGATTTCACATTCGCCGTCGTCGTACAGGTCGTCGATCGTCTGCGACTCGACCTCGACCTTGCACATGCCGCTGTACAATTCCTCGATATTGATTTTGGCGTTCTCGAAGTCCTGCGCTTCGAGCCCCAACGCGTCCGCCTTGATGCGCAGATTGGTGTCTTTGGTGACCACGATGGTGTGTTCGTTCGGGTGCGCCTGTTTGATCGACAGCGCGACGCGGATGATCTGGTTGTCGGAGGTTTCCTCCAAACTGATATCGCCGAGTTGCAATTCGCTGTGCTGGAACACGTCGACCCGCAGCGTGCCGCCGTCGGGCAGGCTCACGCCGTTCATCAGGTTGCCGTTGGCCCGCAGTTGATCGAGGTAACGGCTGGTCGTGCGCGCATTCCGCCCGATTTCGGACAAGTCTTTCTTGAAGCGGTCGATCTCTTCGATCACTTTGATCGGGATGACGATGTGGTTGTCGGCAAACAGAAAAATCGCGCGCGGATTGTGGAGAAACACGTTGGTGTCGAGCACGAAGAACTTGGTCATGATTTATCCCGGGATTTCATCGACTAGTTTTCCGGAACATTCATCACCCGGCGGAAATGCACCAGCGAAATATGCTGAGCGTATTCGATCATCAGCATGGAAGTGTAGTGGCTGACCGGCAGGATGCGCCACTCCGGCCGCCCGAAAGCCTCCCACGTTTCGCGCGCGGCGGCCAGCGGAACGATGGTGTCGAGCGAACCGTTGATCATCAGCACGCGGCTCGGGTCGATGCGCTCGGCGTACGCGAGCGGGTCGATGTCCGTCAAGCCTTTTCGGCCGAAGCGATAGATGTCCTCGCGCTGCAGGTGATAACGCTCCATCAGGCTGCGGCGGAAGCGGTAGATGCGGCTGTAGTTCGAACGGTCGAGGATCATCGGCAGGTCGCCCGCGGCGACCATCGTCACCATCGCCTGCAAGCGTTTGTCGGCCTCCATCGCCAGCGCGCTGATGATGCCGCCTAGACTCGCCCCCATGATGCCGATTTTGTCCGGGTCGACGCCCGGTTGTCCCTGCAAAAAGTCGATCGCCCGCCGGACGTCGATCACCGATTGCCGGAACAGGTTCTTGTTGTACTCGAGATCCTGTTTTGGGTTGAAGAACATCTCGCGCCGGTAGAAACCGATCGCGGTGAAACCCCGTTGGGCGAAATACTTGGCGAACATCTCGACGAGTTCCATCCCGCCGCCCGTCGGCGGTAAGACGACGATGCAGGGCGACTTGCCGGCCGTTTTCTGGACGAAGTAGTACGTCTTGGCGAACCGGTTGGTGATCTCCGGAAAATCACGAATGTTGAACTTGACGAGGTACATCGAGTAGCGGTTCGTTTCCTCTTTGAATTCCATGCTGACGTCGACGTGGCGGCGTTCGTATTTGAACAAACCGATTTCCGTGTCGCGATTCGCGCTGGGGCGCGCGTTGCCGTTGGCGACGTAGGAGTAATGGGAACAAGACAGGCCGAGCAACGCGAGCAGCAGCGTAAACGCGGCCCCGGAAGCACGGCGAAAAGTCATCCAACTCCCTCGTTATTTTGGCGGGCGATGTTCGGGTGCAACCCTAACATGTCATGCTCCGTGGCGCAACGGATTCTCGCTAGCGGCCGGGCGGCGGGAGTTCTTTCCGTTTGAGGACGACCAGCAAACCCTGGGAGCAAACCGGGTCGGGTTCGTAACGAGCGGCGGCGAACGCGGCCAGCTCGGGGAACATCGGCGCGTTCCAGCGGAAATACGGGCGATAGAGGTTGCCTGGGTTATCTTGAATGTGCACGATGTATGCGGGCGGGTGGCGCTCCAGGTCGTGCATCATCTCGTCGCGCGCGCGGCGCACCGGCGGCACGAGTTTGCTGTACCAGCGCCCCGATTGCGGCGGCATCTCGGTCGCCACCTCGAAATAGACGAAATGGCGCGTCGGCGCGCGGCGGTTCGCATGCCAGTACAAATCCGGAATGTAATCCCAAGCCAGAATGGTGTCGGTGGGTTTCGTGTGCTCGGCGATGCATTTCCCCACGTTGACCAGATAGGTGCGGCTGGTCAGGTGGCGCGGCAGGTCGATGCGGCTCCAAAAGTATTCGTGATCCTCGTTCCACGTCTGGTGGCCGACCTTGAGGTAATCTTTGGCGACCTGAACAGCCAGGCCGGTCTCCAGATACAAGTTCGCGAACGCGCCGCTCACCGCCAACACCGCGAGGAAAATGACGGCGCGCTTCGGCCAGCGCCTGACCAGCGAATTGTCCACGAGCCCCAGGCCGGCCAAGAGCGCGAGCGGCGGCATAATCAGCACGAAGTAGTGATCGAAAAACTTGGTGCCGACGATGATCGCGGCGACCGCGCCGATCAGCCAGAACAGCGCGAGGCGATAGCCGACCCAACGGCGCGGCTGTTCCTCGTTCCGGCGGCTGCGCCAAGCCGCGACGACGCCCAGCGCGGCGAACAACAACAGGAGCGACGAGTGGCGTACGAAATAGAAAACGTTGTCTCGGATGCGCGCCCAAACATCCGACAGCGGTTCGGAAGACATATAACCGCCGACCACGCTGCCGGGATTGAGGGCGCGCCACATCGCGGCCAGGCCATGCCGCGCGTAAAAAAAGGCGATCGTCGCGATGATCGGCGGCAGCGCGGCGAGCGCGCAGACCAGCAGATCGACGACGAACGGCTTGGCCGGCGGCCATTTTCCGTCGCGCGGTTGGCGCGTCAGCCAAACCGGAACGACGGCGGCGACGAAAAACATCACGGAAGTCTGTTTGAACAACAGGGCGAAGGAGGCGCAGAGGCCGACGACCGCGAGCCAGGCGCGACGGCGGCTGACGGCGAACTTCCAGATCGCCCAAAACCCGACCGCCAGCGGCAGCAAGGTCCATGATTCAAAGTCCGGACAGAAGCCGGCGCTGGCGGCGCTCACTGAATACCAGGCATAGAACCCGGCGGCCGCCAGTCCCGCGGCGTTGCCGATGACGGCCCGCGCCACCGCGAAGACGCACAGCAGCACCACCAGGTGCCACAGCATCGTGGCGAAGTAGACGTTGGCCATCGTGCGTCCGAAGGCGTGAAACAGGAAGGCGTAGAGAAAGTAGCTGCCCGGGGTTTTGGTGTCGGCGCATTGATCGTAAACCGCGCCGCCGCCGAGCAACTCCTGTGCGCAATACGCCACGACGGCGAGGTCGGGGTTGCAGAACATGTCCTCGATCATCGGTAGGCGCAGGAAGACGCCAAACAACACGACCGCTAACAGGGCGAGTAATATCGGCCAGTTCCGCTTCATCAAAGAGTCGTTATCACATTCTCCGCAAGACTCGCAATAGTCGGGCCGAAAAAGGTCAAGAAGAACGCCGGCGGCGATACCTACCGGCTACTCTCGATCGCAAATCAGTAAGCGCCGCGACATCGGCTGGGACTTCGAGGGATTACCACTTCGCGTGATGTTCCTCCGCCCAGCCGATCTGTTTATTGATCGCGATCGTTTCGGCGGCATCGGTGACGACCTCGCCGTCGTAACGGCCGAACATCTGATGCGCTTCGGTGCGCAGAATCCCGAGATTGAGATTATTGGTGCGTTCCAGGAAAGGCGTGAACCGCAAATTGAGCTTTCCGTCGTTGGCGACGAAGCGCCACGGCGCGAAGAAGTCGCGGGGGTCGTAAACGAAATCCAGTCCGCCGAGTTTGGTCATTCGCCCGTCGACATAAAAACAGTTCTCGGTCGCCGCGGACAAATCCCCGAAACCCGCGCCGAGGTTGAGACCGATGGTCCGACCGTCGGGCAGAAAACCAGATGCGCTCGCCCAGTTCCAGAAGGTGCGGTAGGGCCAGACCCCGCGACCCCAGTCGAGCGAGGTGAGCGCCATGTCGGGTTGCAGTTCGAGGCGGCGGTCGCCGAGCACGATCCAACCGGAAGTCGGCATGCAATTGACCTTGTGGTTGTAATAGAAGCAGCGCTCGCCGATGGGCGTGGCCATGACGATGCTGTCCATCTCCGTCGGCTGATCGATTTCCAACTCCGCCCGCAACGGCATGGAGCGGTGAAAGCGAGGCCACTCGACCTTGATGATTCGCCGCGCGGGTTCGCGCAGAAAGTCGATCCGCACGCGGCCGCGTTGAAAATGGACATCGCCGCGGTCGCTGCGGTGCGGCAGGCGGCAGCCGACGCCGAGCGGCAGCACGATCGTGCTATCGGTTTGCGAGTTGTCGCGGAAGTCGAGGAAGTACGCAAAGACCAGGCCGATGTACCCGACGTGCGAGACGGTCACCGAGAAAAAATAGTCGCGCGTGGTCGTGCCGTAGTAGTCCCACTCCTTGAGCCGCAGGCGGTTGAGCAGTCGCGACGGCGTCAGCCGAATGTTCTCGGGGTTGTAATCGAGCAGCATGGATTTCGCGTAGCCGCGCTCGCGCAGACGGCCGCGCTCGTCGAGCAATGGGCCGCGTGTGGTGATTTCCTTTTGCATCGTTCGCCTCGTTGATCCGGTGAACGAATTGTAGCCGGTGGCGACGAAACCACAACCGCGCGCTCTTGTGTGCGGGCGGGGGCCACGGCATGATAGCTGCGTGACCGGGAAAACCTCCATTGCATTTTTATTGCTCGGCGTTTTTTTGTACGTGCTGATCGGCGTGCACTTCCTCAACTACGCGCCGGACGACGTGTACATCACGTTGCGCTACGCCCAGCACGTCGCTGCGGGGCAGGGACCGGTCTACAACGTCGGCGAGCGCGTCGAGGGTTATTCCAATCCGCTTTTCCTGGCGTTGCTGGCGATCCTGCAACCGCTGCTGGCGAGGCCGCGGCACATGGTGCTGGCGGCGAAGTTCATCGGCTTGTTGGCCGGCTTGTTGGCCGTGCTGGCGACGGCGGCGCTGGCCCGTCGCGATCCGGAGGGCGCGTCGTATTGGGGACTGGCCCCGTTGCTGGCCGGGCTGAGCGGCTATCTGGCTTTTTGGTCGGCGTCGGGTCTGGAAACCGGGCTGCACGCGCTGCTCGTCGTGGCGGCCGTTGGCGGATATATCCGTTCCCTGGAGACCGGACGGCGTGCGTGGCGCGTGTTGTGCGGCTTGCTGTTTGCGCTGGTCGCGTTGTCGCGGCCGGAGGGGCCGATCTTTCTGGTCGCCGTGCTCATTGCGCGAGGCATTTTGCTGCGGCGCGATCGTCGCCGCCCGGATGTCGCCGACGCACTCTTTATCGTGCTGGCGGTGGTTCCGATCATCGCGCAGTTCGTCTGGCGGCATGCATATTACGGCGTTTGGTGGCCGAACACGTTTTACGCGAAGGCCGGGGGCGGATGGTCCACGTGGGCCGACGGCGTGCGACATCTCTTGTTGGCCCTCAGCCCCGGTCTGTGGAGCAACGCGGCTTTGCTCGCGCTGCTGGCCCTGACCTTGGCGCCGTGGCGCAAAACGACGCCGCGAGCCCTCGTGCTGTGGACGGCCATTCTGGCGCAGGCGATGTTCATCGTCGTCGCCGGCGGCGACTGGATGCCCGGCTGGCGTTTCGTCGTGCCAATCGTGCCGCTGCTTGCGCTTCTCGCGCCCGGCGCGGCGAACCGGCTGCTCGATGTGCTGCATCGTCGTCGTTTGGTCGAGCAATTCGCCGGCTGGATCAAATGGCTGCCGCTCGTTCTGATATTGTCCGTAGCCGGCGGTCACCTGTACACGGTCAAGCAGCTCAGCCATCGCCCAAGCGGTTGGCGCGGCTTGGACGACGCGCAGTTCTTCGCACCGGAGTACAAAGCGGTTGCCGACTGGCTCAGCCAACGCGCACAACCCGGCGACTGGCTGGCGACGGGCGAAGCCGGGTTGGTTCCCTATCTCGTCGGCCTGCCCACGATCGATTGCTTCGGCCTGACCGATGCTCACCTCGCGCGGGTTCCAGGCAAGCGTCATGAGAAGATCGATCCCGGCTACATCCTCGGCCGTCGTCCGCGCTTTCTGCTGATCGGCGGCGTACGTCCCGGTGAGAACGGTCCGACCTCCGATTTCGCCTACGGACAATCGTTGCTCACCCACCCGGATACCCGGCGCGATTACGGGACGGTTTATGCCCGCGGGACGTTTTTGGTCCTTGAACGGCGGGTTGAATCACCCCATTGATTGCTTGCCCATGCCGATAACTCAATGATACAATAGCAACAGGGGTGGATTGTTGTGTGCGGACGCCGCGCGGCGGGAGGAAGTAAGGTGAATAGTCGACTGCTGAAAACACTACTGCTGTTTTGTCTGCTGTCTTCCGTCTGCCTGGTTGGCGCGTCATCGCGAGTGTCCGCGGAGACGGACGATCCACAGGCTGATGACGATGCAGCCTCAGCGCAGGCGTTGGTGGCCGTTACCGATCAGGTTGTCGCCGAAGTGCATCCGGGCATGTTCGGCAACAACTTGCTGGCGGGGTACGTCTACGGCGACGACGGCGGCGGCGTCTGGGAGCCGCAAGGCGTGCCGTGCTCCGACAAGATCATCGGGTGCTACAACCCCGATGCGTACGCGATGCTCGAGGCGGCCCATACGGGTCTGCTGCGTTTCCCCGGCGGTCGTCTGACCAAGAGTTACGACTGGGCGGAAGGCGTGGGGCCGGCCAACACCCGCGTGTTTTATTTCGGCACGGACGAGTTCCTGTTCCTGGCCAGCACGCTCGGCGCGGAGCCGGTGATCACCGTCAGTCTGTACGACCCGCTGACGGGCAACTTCGCCGAACCGGCGACGGTGGAGAACGCGGCGGCGTGGGCCGAGTACGCCAATTCGACTTCGCCCTACGGCCCGGTGCGCTATTGGGAAGTCGATACCGATCCGTGGGAGAACTCCACCAGCCCCTATAACCCGGATATCGAGTACAAGCGGGTGTCGCCGGAGTCCTACGGCGACGCCTTGTTGGCGATGAGCCAGGCGCTGAAGGACATCGATCCGAATATCCTGATCGGCGCGGATTCCTATAGTCAAGGCGACATCGCCGACACCTATCGCCTGCTGCAGCATATCGTCGACTCGGGCGTCGATCCGAAGTATTGGCCGGATTATTTCACCCTCGGGTTCTATCGGCCCAACTTCGACAAGAATCGCTGCGACCTGTACGGCGTCGACCTGCAGGAATTTCTGCGCACGACGATGGCCACGACCTTTGCGGCCAGCCGCGAACTTTCGGGCCACGTCGAAGACGTGCTCAACGCCATCACCGAGACCTGGGGCGGCGCGAAGGTCCAGATTCCGCTGCTGCTCAAGGAGTTCAACACGCAATTGCTCTTCGCCGACTTGGAGACGAACGTGCCGGCCGGTCAGCCGCCGGTCGACTGTCCGCTCCGCAATTTGTCGCATTCGCTCGGCGCGGCGATCTACAACGCCGATGTGCTCCTGACCACGCTGCCGTTCTCCGACAATCTGGTTTCGTCGGCGATCTGGAACTTCACCGACAGCGACCCGACGCAGCGCGACTATTACGGCTCCATCTATTTGTACAACGGCGACGCCGTCCAACGGCCGGATGCGCTGATCCTCAAGATGCTGGGCGCGCAGTTCCACATGGACCAGATCTTCCAGACGAACGTCGTGACCTCGACCTTCGACAGCGTTGCGCTCGGCCAAACGCCGGATTACAGCAGCATCGCCGTCGGACCGGACGAACATTTCATCCGCGTGCGCGTCGCGCGGCATCGCGAGCCGACGGATATTTCGCCGCCGTGCGGTCCGGGCAACATCTACAATCCGGATACGACCAGCTACATCAACGGTATATACGGCGTCGACAACTTCACCATGGTCCGCGACGACCTGCCCCCGGCGGCGCAAATCAATCTGATCGTCAACGGCGACTTCCAGCAGGATTTGTCGACCGGCTGGGTGCAAAAACCCGACCCCGCGGGCGTCACGACGAGCCGTCAGTGCGACGGCGATAGCTGCTGGCTGCAGCTCGCGTTCGCCAACGCCGCCGACAACAACCCCGCGTACGTCGATGAGGTTTCGCAAACGGTGTCGGTCGAACCGGGCCGACGCTACAGCCTCAACTATCAATATGAGTTGAACAACCTGCAGGTGAAGACGCAAAACCTGTTGTGCGACCCGAGTTGGGAAATGACCAGCGTGCCGGGTCCGTATAACAACACGTACTGGGTCCAATACGCCAATACGCCGTCGCCGGCGGAAATCGACACGACCGATTGCTACGACGGCGCCCAATGCGTGAAGGTGCACTTTGTCGACAACCCCGACTATTATCACATCCGCCAGCGCTATTACGTACAAAACAACACCGACCCCGAACTCACCGACCCGGCGAGCTTCCGCGTGCAGGGCTATATCCGGACCGAGAATCTCGATTCGGCCGTGACCATTGAAGCGCAGGCCCGCAACGCCGCCGACCAGTTCATGCAGTCGGCCGATTCCTACGGCATCTTCGGCACGACGGATTGGCGGCTGCAGAGCTACGTGCTGAAGTTGTTCGACCGCGCGGACACGGCGTTCATCAACGTCCACTTGCGCAAGAAGGCTGCGCGCAAGGACAACGGCGACGCCTGGTTCGACTACATCCGCATGTTCCGCGACGAGCGCGTTTACGCGCCGCGCGTGGCGATTGACGTTTGCCAGGACGCCGACTGCACCAACAAACGCACGGTCGAGACGGCCGGCGATTTCGGCACTCGTGGTTGGACGACCGAGCGGCTGTCCGGCACGCCCATCGTGTCGGCCGTGGCCGGTCGTTCGGGCGACGACTACAACCTGATCCTGATCAACAAGGATCTCGATCGCACCGTGTCCACGCAGATCAACCTCAACGCCCTGGGGCTGCGCGATGGCATGTCGATCTACCTCAGCCGTTTGACCGGCGATGCGGTGGACGCCACCAACGAACTCGGCGCCTCGGGCCCCGACTATCACGTGTTTTTGTCCGGCGGCGAGTTCTTCGGCACGCTCAGCGGCTCGAGCTTCACGGTCGATCTGCCGCCGTACTCGATCACCGGCCTGAAGGTCGTCAACGCGACGATCATCGGCGACGATGAGTGGCCGGATGACGACACGAACGTCGACGACGATGACACCGACGACGATATCACGCCCGACGACGACACGGTTGATGACGACACGTTGGCGGACGACGACGTCGACGATGATTCGACGCCCCATACGTCTTCGGACCACGGCGGCGACAACGGCTGCTGCGGCTGCTAGCGGCCAGCGTGGAAAACAACGGCTCCGCTTCCGAACCCAAACAGGCGGATCGTGCATCAACCGGCGGCGTCGCCGATAGCTGGCGGCGCCTGGTCGAGACCGAGGGCAGCGTCTACGGCCGCGTGCAGCTTCCCCGGGCCAAGATCGAAGCGATGTCACATTCCGCTTACGTCGAGCCGGTGGTCGCCGCAACGCGCTCGGGCGACTGGGTGCTGGAAGCCGGCTGCGGTTCGGGAACGATCTCCCTGGCGTTGGCGCGCCGCGAGCGACGCGTCGTCAGCCTGGATATCTCCACCGCCGTGCTGCACAACCTCCAGCGGAATCGCGATCGTCTGCAAAGCGAAACGGCCGGCGCGCTGGTCGTGCGGCCGATTCAAGGCGATCTCGAACACCTGCCTTTCGCCGACGGTTCATTCGCCGCGGTGATCAACGAGGGCGTGATCGAACATTGGCTCGACCGTGACGCGCGGCGGGCCGTGCTGCGGGAAATGATCCGCGTCGTGCGGCCCGGCGGAACGGTCGCGGTTTATGTGCCGAATGGGCGTCATCCCCTGGTGCGGTGGTGGGAGCTCACCCGCTATCCCGGTTACGCCAGCAGCGTGGCCTGGCACAAATACGGCGCGCGCGACCTGGCGGAGGATCTGACCGCGGTTGGTTTGCGAACGGTGCGCGTCGACGGGCTTTCGCCGTACAGCACGATCGCCGTGTGGCCGAATTGGTTCATTTTCCGGGCGCTGGCGGCGGTGGTGCGGCGGCTCTTGCCGGCGCCGCGCCGGCTGCGGCTGCGCTGGGGATTCAATCTGATGGCGATTGGCGTGGTCGAAAGCGGGAAACCGGATCGCGTCGAGCCGAGCTAGGTCTCAACTGCCCGAGCCGGGCTTGCCCTTGTTGACCGTGAACAGGAAGACCGCCTCTGCTTCAAAAGACCGGCTGGTGGTGTCGTCATCCACCGTCGTGTCGTCATCGACCGTGGTATCGTCGTCGGCGACGGCATCGTCATCAATCACCGTGTCATCGTCCACCGTATCGTCATCGGCCTTGGTCTGCGACTGCGCGGTGGACTCGTCCTGATAGACCAGCAGGCGGAAGTCCAGAATCGACGGCACCGTTTCCACCAAGGGAATGATGAAGTAAAAGGGCAATTCGTTGGTTTGTTGCACCCATTCAATCGGCGGCCAATTCTGCTGCGCCGCGTCCTGATTGAGCAGCTCCAGCCGCACGTTGATCTGTTGATTGGGAAAGCGGCTGAGCGTTTCCAGGAAACTGAGGGCATTGACCCGCGCCCCGATCGGGCCGGCCGAGATTTCGAAGCGGGCCTCGCCGATATCCTCGCCGATCGTGAAGTTGTAAATCTGATCGATCGTCACCTTGATCGGTATGCTCACGAACTGGTTGCCTTGATTGTCCTTCTTCGCTTTGGTGCAGGCGACGGAGAAGAGCATCAACGCGGCCAGGAGCACGACCGTGGCTTGCCGGACGCCGGATTTTTGTTGCATCGATTCCACCTCCCGTGGGGAATCCTGTCGTGCCCCTTTCCTAGCAGTCCGGTCTCGGACCTGTCAAGCGAAAGCCGAAATTGGCGACTTCGCCTTTGGTGACCGGTCAGCGCGAATTCGCCGGCGCGGCTCAATGATCTTTGTCGCCGGGCGGTTCTTCGTTTTCCTTTTCGGGGCCGGTTTGCTCGACAAAACGCAACAGCTTTTTGATCTGTTTACGGTTTCGTTTCCACCGCGCATCCAAGCGGACCTGCGCGTCGTTCATTTCTTCTCGCTGCAGTTGGATCAGCGCGCCAAGAAAAACCAGACGCTCCGTCGCCGGTTGAGCGGCGGAGGCGACCGTCGCGGCAAGCCGCCGGAAATTTTCCGCCGCGACCACGGCATCCTGGTGCCGGCCGAGCAAATCCTGCATCTTGACGAACCGGCGAATGAACGGTTGCAGGCCGTCGAGATAAAGATCGGCGAAGAACTCGCAGGTATAGCGCAGGCGCTTGAACGCAATGCGGAGGCGATGCAGGTTCGCCGCGGACTCGGGGCGAATCGGCGTCCACCGCCGGACGCGCCGGGCCGCTTGGTTGATCGACCTGCCGGACAAATCCAGTGCGGATGACTCGGCGGCTTCAGGCGGCAAGCTAATGCGCTCCGTGGTCATGGCCGACTGCAGATCGGCAAGCAATTGGTGAAAGCGTTTGCTCGACAACGCGGCGACCAGTTCCCGCAACGCTACGGCGCGAGAACTACGGAATTGCCGGGTGACAAAAGCGCGAACTGCGGCGGGCGCCTCGGCGCGTGCGTACAACTCGGGCAATCGCAGCAGGAAAACATCCAGATCGCGCACGGCGCCGAGCGACGCGGCGATCCACGACAACTCCTCGCGCACGTGGGCCGCCCAAGACGTTTGGTCATCGACATCCAGCAGCCGCAAAGCGAAACGCGCCCGACGCGTCGCGACGCGCAGGTCGTGCACGAACTCGGGATCGAGGTCGAGCAAAGCGCCGCGCGTTTGCGCCCACATGCGGTAACCCTGTTTCGCCAGATTCTTGCGGACGGCGGTTGCGGCCGAATCGGCGAGCAGCAGAAGGTATTCGTCGGGCATCGGTGCGCCGGGCAGGGGAGAGCCGATCGCCGCGAGCCCGGCAACCAAGGCGTCGGTGGTCAACGGCGTCAGGTGGGCCGCGTCGCGCAACGTGTCCGCCACGGCGCACGACTCGCGTGTGGTCGGCGCGCCGCCGGCCGCTTCCACGCAAAGGACCCGCGGGCCGTCGATCCACGCTGTCGGGACGAGCGGGTCACGAAACCGCCAGCGTTGTTCGATAACAAAAACCGGAGAGCGGGAACCAACGCGATAACGGTCTTCATGAATCGCGGTTTCCACTTGCGGAATCAGTCGCCGGTGAGCGCCGCTCTCGGTGAACCTGGCCGGCGGTTGTTGTCCCTTGGTCGTCTGCTCGAGGATCACCCGATCCGCGCTGAGCAATTGCCAACTCACTGCGGTCTTTTGCGTGTGTCGCCGAAGCCGTTGACTGGCGCGAAAGAAGCGACCGTCCTGCGTGTCGAAATAGACATCCGCCTCGTCCGTCGTTTTCGGGCCGACCGCGTGGTATCCCGCCTTGGACAAAACCGCGAGCCAGCGTTTGGTCGTCTGGCCCGGCGAAAGCGAAAAGCAGTGGGGAACAGAATTCATTTCATTCGACCTGTCGTTCGTCGGCGGTCGGCTGGCCGACAAAACGTATGGCGCACCCAAATACGCGCTCGAACAAGGCGGCCTTGCGCGCCAGCGTCGCGGGGTCGGTCAGCGGCGCGTCGCCGACGTCGATCGTCATTTCGTGTTCGACCGCGGTTACGGCCAGCCCGCGCACGCGTTGCGTATGATCGCGATCCAGCACATCCGCGACCCGCAGAATCGCCGCCAGCTTGTTGACGGCCTCCCGGTCTTCTTCGTTGAGCTCGGCGTACTCCGCATGGCGCTCCGCCGGCTCGGATTTGCGGTGATAGCGCGCCACGTGGGCCGCCAAAATCCGTTCGTGCGTCGTAAGGCCCGGCAGTTCGGCTTCCGTAATCATCTTAAACGAGTGTTTGTGGTGCTTTTGAAAACTGATCGTCATGCCGACGTCGTGCAACAGCGCCGCCGCCATCAAGATGCGGCGGTCGGTCGGCCGGAACTGACGCGACGGCGACAAGGCGTCAAACAACTCTACCGCGAGACGCGCTACCTGCACCGCATGGGCTTCATCGAACCGATGCCGGCGACCGATCGCGAGAGCCTGCTGGCGGAGTTCGTCGTCGCGGTGATTCATCTCGTTTGGCCCGACCCAAAAGTGTTTCGTTATTAGTAGACCATCAGTCCGTAAGATGAGTATGTCAATTTTCTAATAAAAATCAAAGAGTAATCGGCTAGCACTTTGCGTGGCGCCCCGCTGATATGTTATATAAAGGAGGGTTTTGAGGAAATCTCGTTTCGCGTGAACGACGATCGCGGTGTCACCGTGACCACCGCAAACACAATTGCAGTCAGAGGAATCGGGTGAAGACTCCACGGCAATTCGCAAGTCGGACCGGTGGTTGGGAACACGACCCGACTCGGCTGCAGCGCCTGATCGACGATCTCAAGAAACTGCGCGAGCAGTTGCTGGAGTTTGAGCGGAAGTTCGGCCGCCATGTGAACGAAGTCCACCCGGCCTATGCGGCCAGCGCCCGCAATCTGCTGCACTACATGGCCATGCGTCAGCACGATATTCGCAATCTCCAGGATGAGTTGGCTTCGCTGGGCCTGTCGTCGCTGGGACGCAGCGAGTCGCACGTCATGGCCAATCTCAACGCCGTGCTGCGCTTGCTGCACCAAGTGGTCGGCGCGCCGTACAAATTGACGGAACCTTACAAGCACGCAGTTACGCGGCCGGAAGGTTCGTCGCTGATCGAGACGCACACTGAGTCGCTGCTTGGCGGGCGGCCGGCGCGGCGCACGGTGCGCGTGATGGTCACGATGCCGGCCGAAGCGGCGGACGATTACGCATTGGTGCGGGACTTGATCAAGGGCGGGATGGACTGCGCGCGCATCAACTGCGCCCACGACGACAAGACCGTCTGGGGGAAAATCGTCAAAAATATTCGGCGGGCGCAGCGCGAGCTGACTAAACCCTGCCGCATTCTGATGGACCTTGGCGGTCCGAAGTTGCGCACCGGCGATCTCGAACCGGGGCCGCGGGTGCTGAAGTGGCGGCCGCGACGCGATGCAACGGGCCGCGTGACCAGCCCGGCGAGCGTGTGGCTCACGCCGGCCGAAAAACCGGAACCGCCGGTCGCGGCCGCCGACGTCGCGCCGGTCGTCGGCGCTGATTTCGCCGCCGTCGAAATCGGCGATGCCATCGAGTTTGTCGACGCGCGGGAACGCCGTCGCACGTTGCGCGTAGTGGAACGAAGCGGCAAGAGCCTGCGCGCCGAGAGCGACCAAACCGCGTACGTAGTCCCCGGCATCGAACTCAAGCGTCAGTCCGGCGAGGGGGAACCGAGCGTGTGCGGCGTGGTCGGCGATCTGCCGCCCACCGAAAAACCGATTGAGCTGGCCTACGGCGACCTGCTCGTACTCACCGCCGAACCGAAACCCGGCGCCGGGGCGAAGCTCGACGAAAGCGGCGCGGTGATCGAGCCGGCGCACATCGCGTGCACCTTGCCGGAGATTTTCGGCGACGTGCAGCCGGGCGAACGCATCTGGTTTGACGACGGCAAGATCGGCGGGGTGATCGAAACCGTTTCGCCGGGGGAAATTCATGTGCGCATCGTGCGCGGCAAACCCACCGGCGACAAACTCCGCGCGGACAAGGGCATCAACCTGCCGGACAGCCGCCTGCGCTTGAAGGGGCTCACCCGCCAGGACACGGAAGACCTCAAGTTCATCGTCAAACACGCGGACCTGACGGCGCTGTCGTTCTTGCGGACGCCGGACGACGTGCGCGAATTGCAGACGCGCCTGGAAAAACTCGGCGCCGGCAACCTCGGCATCATTCTCAAGATCGAGACGCGCCAGGCGCTCGAAGGCCTGCCGGCGATCTTGCTCGCGGCCATGCGGAGTCACCCCATCGGCGTCATGATCGCGCGCGGCGACCTCGCGGTGGAATGCGGCTACGAACGGCTGGCCGAGGCGCAGGAAGAGATTCTGTGGCTGTGCGAGGCGTCGCACATTCCGGTGATCTGGGCGACGCAGGTGCTGGAGAATCTGACCAAGCAGGGGCTGCCGTCGCGCGCGGAAATCACCGACGCGGCGATGAGCGTGCGCGCCGAATGCGTGATGCTGAACAAGGGGCCGTTCATTCTGGAGTCGCTGCGCGTGCTGGACGACATCATGCAGCGCATGGAGGTCCACCAGCAGAAAAAGAACTCGTTGCTCGGCCGGCTCGAGGTGTCGGAAATTGACAAGTGACGTTATTTGCTTGATAAAGGGAACCCATCGATAATTGCGGGACCACTGAAATGAGCGCGAAGAAACCGTTTGCGGGAAAATTGATCGCCTTCGAAGGCCTCGACGGCTCGGGCAAGTCGACGCAGATCAACCTAGTGCAGCGCTGGCTGGCCGGCCAGGGCTGTCGCGTTTTCCACAGCGCGTGGGAATCGAGCGAGATGGTCAAAGAGGCGCTGCGGCGCGGGCGCAAACAGCAGCTTTTCACGCCCACGACGTTTAGCCTGCTCTACGCCACCGACTTCGCCGACCGCTACGAGCATCAAATTCTGCCGATGCTGCGCGGCGGATTCATCGTGCTGTGCGACCGCTATATCTTCACCTCGTTCGCGCGCGACGGCGTGCGCGGGTGCGATCCGGCGTGGCTGCGCGAGCTGTACGGCTTCGCGCATATCCCCGACATCACTTTCTATCTCGACCTGCCGCTGCACATGGCGCTCGACCGCGTGTTTCGCGCGCGACAGCAGCTCAACTACTTCGAGGCCGGCATGGACATCGGGTTGTCCCAGGACATTCAGGAAAGCTATCGCCTGTACCAAGGGCGCGTGTTCGATCAGTACATGAGCATGATCAACGAATTCGATTTCACGGTGATCGACGCCACGCGCAATATCCACGAGCAGCAGGAACAACTGCGCGAGCAACTCGCCACGCGCATCGACCTGACCGCGTTCGGCGAAAAGGCGGCGTCATGAGCCCGAACCGCTGTTTTCAAAGTCCGCCGCCGGATTTGGATTTGTCGCGCCTGACCGGTCTGCTCATCGTGATCGAAGGGCCTGATTCATCGGGCCGCTCGACGCACGTGGGTTTGCTGACGAAGTGGCTCGAACAGAAAGGGTACTCGGTCGTGCAGACCGGCCTCCGGCGTTCGATGCTGGTGGGGCCGGAGCTCGATCAGGCCAAGAAGGGCAACACGCTCAGCCCGCGCACGATGTCGCTGTTTTACGCCACCGATTTTTACGACCAGATGGAAAATGTGCTCGTGCCGGCGCTCCATTCGGGCGCGGTCGCGCTGGCGGACCGCTATATCTTCACCCTGATGGCCCGTGACCTGGTGCGCGGCACGGAGCCGGCGTGGATCGAGTCGCTGTACTCGCGCGCGCTGGTCGCCGACGCCGTGTTCTATCTCAAGGTGCCGCTGCCGACGCTGGTGATGCGCACGCTACACGCGCACGGTCGACTGGACTACTGGGAATCGGGCATGGACCTCGGGCTGTCGCGCGATTGGTTCGACAGTTTTCTGCAATATCAGCGGCGGCTGAACGACGAGTTCATGAAGCTGCATGGGAAATTCAACTTCGACATCATCAATGCGAACCGCTCGGTCCAGACGATCCAAAAGGATTTGCGCGGCCGCGTCGAGCGGTTATTGGCGAGTTTTAATTCGGACGCGCAGCCCGGTTGATTCGCACCGGGAACACCGCCTCCCTTGCCCAACTCAAAGTCGCGATTAACTTTCCGATATTGACAGTCTGAATCCGGTCAATCGCTGGACGTGCGTCCGCCGGCGCCGCGATTCCGGCCGCGGTGGTGCTGGTCATTGTACGGGTGAAAACGCCCGGCGAGGCGGCGGAGGCCGAATCGTGATCCGCTATTTGCGCAGCGGGTAGAATAAGAACGCGACTAGTCCGGCGAAGGTCAGCACGCCCGCGGCGACGGCGGACAGCCGGATGCCCATCGGTTGCCGAATCGAGTCGCCGAAGCGCGTAAAAAGCATTCCCATAATCCACGGCGCCAGCCCGACCGGCAGCTTGCCGATCAGGCTTTCCATGCCGTTGTACATCGCCTCGCGCCGATAGCCGGTGCGCTGTTCGTCGAAGTCCATCACGTCGGCGAGCAGCGTGCGCGGGACCACGAGAAACACCGAAACGAACGGGGCCGACAGCACGAGCACGGCGATCATGAACGGCAGCGGCGACAGAAAAGCGGTGTGGCCGGCGAAATAAAGCAGGCTGATGATCACGGCCATGCCGCCGCAACAGACGAGGTACAGCGTCCGACGCGGCACGCGGTCGACGAGAATATTCACCACCGGCAACAACAGCATGGCCAGCACCATCAGACCGCCGAGCAGCGCGCTGGTGATCTCTTCCGAACCGCCGGCCAGGACTTTGACCTGATACGGCATCATCGCGATGATCATCGTCGTCGCGGTGTTGATCAACGCGACCGAAATCAGATAGGGCAGAAACGCGGGATTCTTCAGCGTCTCCCAACCCGAGCGCACGAAATTGAACGGCACCTCTTTCTTGGTCGAGTGCGGCCGCTCGCGGATCCACAGCAACGTCGGCAGAAACGCGACGATGGTCAGTACGCCGGCCGCCAGCGCCGTCACGCGGTAGCCGTTCAACTCGACTCCGCCCACCAGGTAGTGCGGAATGCGGGTGATCAGCGGGCCGATCGCCATGCCCAGCAACATGCCGACGCCCTGGGTCACCGACATCAGCGAGCTGACGGACATGCGTCCTTTTACCGATTGCCACACCTCGGGCATGATCGCGAGATACGGATTGACCACCACGGTGAACGACAAGAAGTAAACCAGCACCGTCGCCACCAGCCAGATCGCATTCAGGGGTTCGTTGCCCCGCGCCGGTGGAAACCACAACAGCACGAAGAACAGCGCCATGATCGGCGTGCCGAATAGAATGAAGGGCAAGCGCCGCCCCAGCCGCGAGCGCGTGCGGTCGGAGAGAAAGCCCACGGTCGGATCGGCGAAGGCCGACGGGATGTTCAACAGGAACATCAGGAGGCCGAACATGCTCGGCGCGAGATACCCGGTAAGGCCGGCATCCGGCGGCAGGCAGTAGTAGTACATCAACCAAGCGCCCATCAGCCCGGACAGCAGTCCGGCCGGAAAGAATCCGACAGCGTAAGCGAGGCGATGGCCGAACGGCGGTTCGGGGAAATCCGCGGCGGGATAATGTTGGTCGGTCATGTTGCTTCTTTCCGGGGTGGGAGCGCTTGAACTCTTGTAGTCGTAATGCTTTCGGTTCGTCAAGACGCAAACAGGGAGCCCGCGTTGCTTGACAAGCATCGGTTCCATGTTGAGGCTTGTGCGAGAGAGGTTAGCGATGACCTCGAGAAAAAAAATAGCGCGGCTTTGGCCGTTTTTGCTGATCGTACTGGTAGTCGCCGTCGTGGCCGGCGCGCAGCTCGAGACCAGATCGCGGAGCAGCCGGATGAAAGCCGTTGAATTCCCCGCCGGGACGCGGTGGGTCAACACGCGCCAGCCCGTGACGTTGCAATCGTTGCGCGGGCGCGTCGTGGTCATGGATTTCTGGACCTATTGCTGCATCAATTGCTTGCATGCGCTGCCTCGCTTGTCCGCGCTGGAACAGGCCTACGCCAACCAGCCGGTCACGGTGCTCGGCGTCCATTCGGGGAAATTCGATCAGGAGCACCACGAGGAATTGGTGCGCGAGGCCATCGACAAATACGACGTCCGGCGCCCAGTGGCGATGGACGATGATTTTACGATCTGGAATTTGTGGGGCGTGCGCGCCTGGCCCACCATCGTGGTGATCGACTCGGCGGGACGCGTCGCCCGCACGATGACCGGCGAACCCGAGCCGGGTCAGCTCGAGGAGATCGTCGATCAGTTGCTGGCGGAAGGTCGGCGCGATGGAACGCTGCACGCCGGCGCCGGACCGGCGACGGTCAACATCGCCGCCGACACGGGCGCGCTGCATTTCCCCGGAAAAATCCTGGTCGACGGCGAACGCATCTTCATCGCCGACAGCGGCCACAATCGCCTGGTCATCGCGAACAAAAGCGGCGTGATTCAACAAACCTTCGGCGGACCCGACGCCGGTTTCACCGACGGCGATGCGCGACACGCGCGTTTTCACGAACCGCAGGGCATGGCGCTGGTCGGCAATCAACTTTACGTCGCCGATCGCAACAACCACACGATTCGGTTGCTCGACCTCGCCGCACAAACCGTGCGCACGGTCGCCGGCACGGGGCGCAAGGCCGCGGGAAGCGGGCCGGGCGGGCCGGCGCTGACCACCGATCTGCGTTCGCCCTGGGCGCTATCGTGGCGCGAAAACGGCCTCGATATCGCCATGGCGGGCAGCCACCAGATTTGGCGCTTCGATCCGCGCACCGACGAAATCAGGCCGCTGGCCGGAACCGGCATGGAAGCCTTGACCGACGGTGCGCTGGGCGACGCGGCGTTTGCTCAACCGTCCGGTCTCTGGCGGGCGGGCGCCGTTCTCTACGTGGCCGACAGCGAGTCGAGCGCGGTTCGCGCGATCGATCTGGCGCGCGGCGTCGTGTCCACGCTGGTCGGCACGGGGCTGTTTGATTTCGGGTTGGTCGACGGCTACGGCGTGCAAGCGCGGTTGCAGCACCCGCTCGATGTCGTCGGCGCCGGTTCGCGGCTCTACATCGCCGACAGTTTCAACAACCGGATTCGCCTGCTCGACACGACCGATCGCAATCGCGTCACGACGTTGGCGGTGACGGGCGTCACGCCGTTCAAAGAACCGTCCGGTCTGAGTATTGATGGGAATCTGCTTTATGTGGCCGATACGAACAACCATCGTGTCGTCGTGATTGATCTGTCTACCAATCGGGCGAAGGTCTTGAGCCTGTCGGGCGCCGCGCGCTGATTCAGCTCGACAGTTCGTCAAACGTGGGCTTCAACGCGGGATACAATTCACGATAGAGGCGATAGAGGCGCGCGTAACGTTCGAGGTTTTCTTCCCGCGGCGTTACGCGATCCGTCACCTTGATTGTCTGTGCGCACGCCGCGGCCACGTCGCGCCACACGCCTACGCCCACGCCGGCGAGCAACGCGGCGCCGAAGGCCGCGCCCTCGGTTGATGAAACCGTCGCCACCGGAAGGCCGAACACATCGGCCATGATTTGCCGCCACAGCGCCGAACGTGCGCCGCCGCCCGAAGCGCGAACCTCGGTCGGCTGAATGCCCTGCGCTTGAACCAAAGCGAGACAATCGCGCAGGCCGAACGTCACGCCTTCGAGGACGGCGCGGGTCAGATGCGCTTTCGTATGCCGCATCGTCAGGCCCACAAAGCAGCCGCGCGCGTGCGGGTCCGGGTGCGGGGTGCGTTCGCCAGATAGATAAGGCAGGAAAAGCAGGCCCTCGGCGCCGGGCGGCACGGTCGCCGCATCGCGAGTCATGACTTCGTACGGGTCTACGCCGAGCCGCTTCGCTTCTTCGATTTCAGGTTGGCACAGGCGGTCACGCAGCCACCGCAGACTGCCGCCGGCCGCGAGCATGACGCCCATCACGTGCCACATACCCGGCGCCGCGTGACAGAAAGCGTGCAACCGACCCTGCGGCTCTATCACCGGGCGGGCGGTCGGCGCGAACACCACGCCGGAAGTGCCCAGTGTCGCGGAGACCAACCCCGCCGCTACCAATCCCGTGCCGATCGCCTGCGCCGCTTGATCGCCGGCGCCGCCGACCACCGGCAAGCCCGCCGGCAGGCCGATCATCGTCGCTGCTTCGTTGGTGAGGCCGCCGCTGATTTCCGACGACTCAATGCATCGCGGCGCCCAGTCGCGCGGAATCTGCAGGGCCTCGAACATCTCGCGCGACCACGTGCGTTGGCGGACGTCAAACAGCGACGTGCCTGACGCGTCCGACACGTCGCTCGCCAGTTCGCCGGTCAAACGAAAACGAAGGTAGTCTTTTGGTAACAGAAAACGAGCGACCTGCGCGTAAACCTGCGGCTCGTGCCGACGCACCCACAGGATCTTCGGCGCGGTGAAACCGGGCAGCACCGCGTTGCCGGTGAGCTCCAGCAGGCGCGCGAAGCCAAGCCGGTTGGTGATTTCCGCGCACTCGGCCTCGGTTCGTTGATCGTTCCATAGGATCGCCGGTCGAAGCGCCGCACCGTGTTGGTCCAACAGCACCAGTCCGTGCATCTGGCCGGTCAAGCCGATCCCGGCGACGTCGCCGCCTCGCACGCCGCTTTGCGAAAGAACGAGGCTCAGGCTCTGCACCGAGGCCGTCCACCAATCGTCCGGATCTTGCTCCGACCAAAACGGGCGCGGCGTGTGCAACGGATATTCGGTCGTGGCGGCGGCCAGCACACGGCCGGTTTCGTCGATCAGCAAAGCTTTGGCGCCGGAGGTGCCGATGTCGAGTCCGAGCAAGTAGGCCATCGCTCGCCTCGCGCTACTTCATTTTCAATTTCGGCAGCGGCGGAAGCTTCTTTGGGCGCCGCGCACGCATGCGAATCAAATAGCTCTCCAGCCAGCCGCGCGCCTGGTCCGGATGCTCGGTGGCGAAGATGACCTTCTCGTGGTCGAGCGCGTTGATGCGGTCGTTCGCCGCGCGAATCGCGTCCATCGAATTGCGGATCGCCTGCTCGACCGGCATCCGTTCGGGATTGATGTCGATGCCGAAAAAGCCGCGGTAGCCGTGCATCTTCAACACGTACAGCGCGGCCTCGAGCTGCTCCGGCGCGATCACGCCGACGTTGAGGTCCTGATCGTAATTGCCGAGCGGCTGGCTGTTGACGTGCGTGTGCGCGAGGCGGCCGTATTCGAGCGCGAGGCTGAAGGCGTAGGGCAGGTCTTCATAGGCCATCAGCATGTGGCCGATCTCGGGGTTCAGACAAACAAGCGGATGTCCTTCCGCGAGCAGGCGGCGGTTGATCTTGTTTTGCAGCAAGGTCTCAACCTTGAGGCCCAGCAGCAATCCTTCCGGCGTCGTGCCGTAGAGCTGGCGGCCGCGCGGCTCGTACGGCTTGGGCTCGAACGCGACGCGCACGCCGGGCACAGCGTCCATGGCTTCAGCGAGGCCGGCCGCGAAACGATCGCGCATCGCCATCAGGTCGATGCCGAACGGATTCTCATAGCCGTCGATGCCGGTCCAGACGATGGTGAAGTCGGTCCGTAGTTCGCGGTTGAGCTGCAGCGTCTCGATCATGCGCTGAATGGCGGCGCGGCGAATCGCGGGCAGCGGCGACGACAGCGAACCGAATTCGAATTGCGCGTCCCAGAAGAGCAGGGGCACGATGCTGACGATCTTCACGCCCGTGTCGCGCGCGAACCACTTCCACAGTTCGAGATTCTGGTCGTTGATCTCGTTCGGATAGTGCGCCTCGATGCCGCGCAGGCCGTAATCGACGAGCTTCGCGGCGAGGTCGAGGCGCCGGTCGATGTCGAGTTCCGGCTTGAACTTGTCATGAAAACGCGAGCCCGCCGGCGACATATACCAAATGCCGGCCGAGAACTTTAGGTCCAGTTCGAACGTCTGTAGATGCTTGACCAACTGCGCCGGCGAACGACGCCGCGCTTGCGGTTTGAGATTGGCTAATGACATGGCGAACCTCATTTATTGCGTGTTGGGCGGACGCTGATAGACGTAAATCGGCCGCGGTCCCTCGAGTGGATCGGCGAAGGTCGTCGTACGCAGCAAAACTCGCGGCGGCGGCATTTCGTGAAAGAAAACGTCATAACGGATCGGCGCCCAAGGACACAGTTCCACCACGTACGAGCTGTGGAGTTCGTTGGGTCGAAACGAATC
>PMZC01000279.1 GCA_003170555.1 Deltaproteobacteria bacterium | reverse complement strand
CGGCCGCGCGGCGGCGCGTAGTCGTGCAGTACGTCGGCGGCGGAATACGGATGGTGTACGACGCGCGCCGGCCGCTCGAGCGCGACGCCCGCTTCGATGCGCCGCGCCATGGGCGTACACGGCGCGCACACGCCGTCGGCGAGAGCGAGCTCGAGCTTCTCCAGCAACTGGCCGGGCAACGGCGGCTGCCGGTTGATCTCCTGCAGGAACCAGGTCGGCGTGTGGCAGTTCACCACCGACGGCGTGGTCCAGCGCCAGTCCATTAGCAGCGGCCAGCCCGGCGCTTCCCATTCCGGGAATTCGACGATGTCGAGCCGGTGATCTTCGAGAAACTGCAACAGTTGCTCGCGGAAAAGATCGGCGGCGTAAAACCAGCGATTCGCGGTCGTCCACTCGCCGGTCAGCGCGGTGCGCGTCGCGTCGGGCGGCGCCCACAGCATGCGGTGCACGTGTACGCCCGGCGGATCGGCCGTGGCGTCGCTCGGCCCGGTCGCCACCGTGAACACATGCACCTCATGGCCCAGCGCCGCCAGCGCCCGGCTGACCTGGTGGACATACGTGCCCACGCCGCCGCCGAAAAACGGGGGATATTCGCGTGAAACCAAACCGATGATCATGCGCTACTCGCCGTACAGACCGGTGACGACAATGCCGTGCTCGCGCAGGAACGCGGCCTTCGCCAGCATTTGTTTTTCCCACGCGTCGGAACTGACGATGACCGCGTCGGGCTTGATCGACGCCGCCTCGCTCAGCGGCCGCACCGGCGCGCCAAGAATCTTGCCGCCGCAGGCGTCGGGGTTTTCGTCGAAGATGGCGACCAACTCGAGACCCTGCGGCACGGTAACGGCGTCGAGCAGGCGCAGCGTGTGCCGGCCCGCGCCGAACAGCGCGATGCGCCGAACCCCGGCGGCAAGCAGTTGGCCGGTCTTCTCGCGCCATTTCGTCGACAGCGCCGACGGCGCGAGCACCTCCGCCGCCAGCCGCACCGTGTCGACAAAGCGCGTGCTGGCGCTGCGCCACGCGGGATCGTTCGCCGGATTAGCCACTGCATAGACGCGCTCGAATTTCTCGGCGTCTTCCTCAATCGTACGCAGAAGCTTCGCGCCCGCCTGCAGCTTGCGCACCAGTTCCGGCGCGGCGGCGAGCTGCTTGATCTTCTCGGCCAGGTCGCGCGCGTCGCGGCTGCGGAACACCAGGCCGTTCGTCTCCGGCTCGACCAAGTTGGTCATGCCGGCGCCATCGGCGCAGAGGCACGGCGTGCCCAACGCCAGCGCTTCGAGCATCGACACCGGCGAGTTCTCCGGCCAGATCGACGGCGTAACCAGCACGTCGATTTCGCGGTGCACCTCCGCCAACTCCTGCTGGTTGAAGCGCCCGGCGATGTGCACGTTGGCCAGCCGTTTGGCGCGCTCGGCCTGTTCGGCGCCGTAGGTGTCGTTGTTCCAAACCTCCTGCTCGCCGTAAAGCGTGAGCCGCACTCGCGCGTCCGCGCCGATCATCTCCATCGCTTCGAGCAGCACGTGGATGCCCTTCATGCGGTTCCAACGGCCGATGAACCCGAGCCGCAGCACGTCGCTGGTCGTCTTGCTCACGCGGGCGCGCGGCGGAATGCCGTAGGGCCAGACCTCGACCTTCCGCGGGTCGGCGCCGAGGCTGCGGATATGCTCGCCGAGCAATGGGCACGGACAGTGGTGGAACGCATAGCCCTGCGCGAGCAGCGCGAACTGTTCGCGGCGGAAGCGGTGCGCCAGCGGCCACTGCGTGTCGGTCAGATCGGTGTTGCAGCCGCGGCAATCGACATCCGGGCTGACGCCGCACGCCTCGTGATCTTTTTTCAGCAGGTGGCTGTCGCGGCAGGTCCACAGGTAATCGACGTGTGTGCCGACCACCGGAATGCCCAGGTGCAGCGCCGCGAAGGCGATGGCCGGGACAAACCAACTGTTCGCCACGTGCACGACATCGGGCCGCGTGCGCTGGAAGTACGCCGTCGCTTCGTCGTACATCTCCGCATAGAACTGCAGCGCGTACAGCGCCGGCGGGCGAAACTCGAACAGGAAACCAAGCCGATGAACCGGTACGCCCTCGAACGGCTCGTCGGTCGCGTAGCCGCGTTTGTGTTTGAGGTCGAGCGTGATCACGCCCACCTCGTGGCCGCGCGCCTGCAACGCCTTCGCCAAATTCTGGGTGTAGACTTCCGCCCCGCCGAACAGCTCGGGCAGATAGCCGGTGAGCACGAAGTGAACCTTCAACCGGAAATCCTCTCGCCAGATGATCGTTCATGGTCGCCGACAACTTGCCGCTTGGCAAGCCGCGCGAGCTAGCGGTCAGTCGTTCGCCAACGAAGAACGACCTGCTCGTGGTCATCGACGAGGGAGATTTCATTTTCGTGCGCGGCCACGCCGGCGAGATGGAACAGCACGTGATCCGGCGCCGTGCACAGCGCGTGGGTCTCGCGCAGATTCGCGTCGAACCAGGCCACTCGCGGCGGCAGCGCGCGCCAGGCGAGCACGCCCGAAGTCGTCGCGGCCAGACCGTCATACGCCACATCTGTCGTCACGGTTTTGATCAGCCGCCCGGCGGCGTCGACCACGGACAATCGGTTGGCGTTGAGCAACAAGAAATCATCGCCGAACGACGCGATGCGCAGCGGCAGATCGGCGTCGACCTCCGGCAGCGGCGCGGCGCGCCACTCGCCGCCGGGCCGGCCGCAAACGAGCTGCGCGCGATAGGCGTCGACCAGCGCCACCGCTCCGGTCGGCGAAACGGCCAGGTCTTCGACGTAGAAACGGCAGGCCGCCGGCAGCGTATAACGATCACGCAAGTTGAATTCAGCATCGAAGATGAGCAGCGCCGGCGTCTCGACGTCGACCAGAAAAACCGAACCGGCGCAGGTATCAAACGCAGGATACGGACCGGCTGACTTCAACTCCGGCCATGATTCCGCCAGCGGCCGCCAGGTTCCGGCCTGATGATCGCGCAGCAGCACCTGCCCCGCCGGTTCGATGCAGCGCAGCAACAACTGGTCGGGGGCGATCGCGCGCGCCCGATCGAAGTGGAAAACATTCGGGCCGTCCGGCGGAATCGGTGCGGTCTCGGCGAACTCCACGCGCCCGCCGCCGATCAGCGGATCGTCCGCGCGCAGGCCGCGCGAGCGCGCCAATGCGATCGACCGGTATTGCGCGACCCAATCGCGACGGAAGGCCTCGCGCCAGTCCGCCGGTTCGCCCATCACCTGCAACGCCCGCGCAAAGTCGCCGCGCCGCAAATGCACGCGCGCTTCCATCATCCGCAAGCGGTCGGTCGACCGCTCGGCCGCCGGCAGTTCGCTGATCGCGCGCGCCGCCTCGTCGAGGCGGGCGCAGGAAAACGCCAGGCAAAACCACGCGTCGGCGAATTGCTGGCGCAACTCGGCGTCGACCGCCAGTTCCCCGGCGAAACGCGACTTCACTTTCTCGCGGTAAGCGCCGGCGGCTTCGTACCGGCCGGCGGGCATCGCGGCGTAGATGGCCTCCACCAACGGCCAGACCTGCTCGGGCGCGGCGGCGACATATTTTTGCGTCGCCGCCCAAGCGCCGGCGGCCGCGCCTTTTCGCGCCAGCCGCTGCGCCAGCAAGCGATATCGCGCCGCCTCACGCGACGGCCACTGGGCGTTCGCCGCGGCTTCGTCGAGGCGCGCGGCCTCCGGCGCCGGACGGCGTTGGCGGTAATCGGGCCACGCCCACCGCGTCTCCGCCGCCAGCCGACGCGCTTGATCTTTCAGTTCGTCGGACAGCGGCGCGTCGTTTTGCCAACCGCGATAAGCCGCCGCCGGCGGCGATTCGGCCTCGCGCCACGATTCCAACAGCGCGCGCGCGGGCGTGGACAGATGTTCAGCCAATTGCTCGACCAACGCGGCCCGGGTCGCGTACGTGAAGTGCGGCGGCCAGGGAACATCGGGCCACATGGCGCCATACTCATCGAGGCGCTCGATCGCCGAACGCGCGTCGGCCGGCGCGGCGCCGGTTGCGATGAGCCACTCGGTTAACGCGCACGCGCCGAAGCGCAATGGATTTACGCGGAACCGCGCCGCCGCGTTTTCGAGCGAGCGGTAGAGTTCGTTCCAGTCACGCGGCGTCTTCGTTTCCGCCGCAAGCGGACCGGCCAACTGCAACGCGAAGTACGTCAGGAAGCTGCGGATGCCGCTCTCGTACGTCGCCCACTTCCCGATCCGCTCCTGGTTGCGCGTGACCACGGCGCGGCGCGCTGCGGCGTCGGGCAGGAAGCGCGCGATCTTCTCGCGCAGTTCATCGCGGCTGGAGAACAGGCATTCGTCGAGCTCGAGCAGGCCGAGCGAAGGCCGCCGCCGCGCGAGGAAAAAGCCGCCCGCCATCAGGCCGTCGAGGATGCGCGCGTGTTCGAGCTGCGAGTGGTTGATGTGCAGGTTGATCGTCGCGCCGCGATAGACCTCGGCAAGGTCGGGGCCGTTCTCGATCACGCCGCGCGCGTGCTTCGCCAGCGTCGGATGCTTTTCCCAGCCGCGCCCCCACAACGCGAGTTCGTGCCCGTCATCCGCGATCCAGGCGAGCGTCTCGTGCCGCAGCATCGAGTCGTACAAATTCGTGTACACGAGAAACGCGAACTGACGGTCGTCCGGGATCGTCACCTTCATTTCGCGCGCAATCGCCGCGAGGCGCGTTGTGTATTCCAGGTAATCTTCAAAGGTGCGACCTTCGGCGAAGCGCCGGCGAAAATCGTCGTACACGCGGTGCAGCAACTTCGTGATCGCCGGACCGGCGTCTTGGTAGCGCGCGAGCAAATTCGCGAACACCGTTTCATGCGGCGTCGAGATATTGCTGACATACGCGAACGTCGCGCGATGCTCGGGCCGCGGCTCGCCGTGCGCCGCGCCGAACAACGCCGGATTGGTCAACGGCGGCAACTGGAACAAGCGCCGGCCCGGATAGCCGACGCCCTCCAGGCCTTGCGTGTAGCCGACGACGAGGTCGCGTTCGGTCAAGCCCGCGCCAACATTGGGTTTGTAAATCTCGGGCATGTAGTCTTGGATCCACGCGACGAAGGGCAAGCCGGCGGGATACAAATCGGCATACTCGTAACGCAGATGATCGATGATCAGCAGCACATGCGGCCGCAGTCGGTCGAGCGCCTCGAGCACCGATCGGCGAGTGAAGCGATCGACGACCGCCTGCTCTTCCAGCACCTCGACCTTCGCGCCCATCGCCTCCAGCGCCTGGCGGATATCGCGCGTCGAGTACTTCAGAAAATACGACCAACGACTGCAGATCATCAGCACGCGCAACGACGCGGGATTCAGCAGAGCGGCGCACAACTCGGCGGGCGACAAGTTGGTGTAGCACTCGTCCACGGTCTTTTTCAACTCGGCGGTTTGGCGGTTGTTCTCCTGCGTCGCCTGTTGCGCGGCGGCGAGCGCGCGCTGGGCGAGATCGTTCGCGCCAAGCACGAGCACCTGGGTCGGGATCAGCTTCGCCGCGTCGCGCCGAAAGAAATCCGCCAACTGCTGCGCGGCCGTGGGTCCGGCGAAAAAAAACAACTGCCCGCTCTGCAACAACGCGCGCCAATCGGCGGCCGCGAGATTCAGCCGCAGCAGATTGAGATCTTCCTCATAGACGTAAATCGCGCGCGCCGATTCCCAATCGCGCCGCGTCAGGCGCGTGAAGCACTCGCGGATTTCGTAACCCGCGCGCAGCCCGGCGAAGAACAATGGTTCGCGGCCGACCATCTGCTCGCGTTTTTGGTCGGCGAACTCGCGCGCGCGCTGCTCGGCCTGTCGCGGATGACTGAACGCGGTCGTCTGTCCGCCCTGGCGACGCAGCAGGACGACGCTGCCGTCGTCGGCGCGGGCGAGGCCGTAAGTCGGGTCGGCCGGCGCGTCGAGCAGCAAGCGCACGAGGTGCGGCTGCGTTTGCTGCAAGGCCAGTAAGTTTGCTGCGAGGAAATCGGACATCCGCCGCCCGCCGGGGTTTGTGGCGACGCTACCACTTCACTTGCCGCGGGTTCAAGTCACGAGAAGCTGCGCCGGCCCGGGCCGAAGAAACGGCCGCCGACCGTCAGGTTGACCAACTGCCGCACGTAAAGGCGCGTGGTCCAGATCAGCGCGATGATCCAAACGAGAGTCACGAGAATCATGCGCGGGGGCGAAGCCAGATCGCCCAGCTTCCGCCACAAAACCAGATTCAGCACCACGACGACGAACGCGCCGGGCAGGAAGAACGCCAGCAGGATCGTCCAGCGCGCCATCGGCGACAGATGGGGGTCGGACCAGAACGAACGGCCGTCGGCGCGCCACGTCAGGCGGCTCTCGCCCGGCGCGGCTTGCGGGTCGGCGGCCGCCAATCGCGAGCCGGCGAAAAACACGAGCACCGTCGCCGCTTCCAAGCCGGTGAACAACAGCGCGCCGTACAACGTATAGAACCAGTCGGCGTCGGCCGCGAGTAACGCCGCAAGCGCGGCGAAAACCAACGGCCAGGCAACCAGACGCAGCGCGACGCGGAACGATTCGGGAAAATATTCCTTGTGCAGCACGATCGCGAAGACGAGATAGCCGCAATAGGCGGCGCCGAAAACCGACCCCGGAGCAAAACGCCTGATCTCCGTTTTCACCAAGATCAACGCCAGCGCCGGAACAAGCAGATGAAAGAAGATGCTGACGTACTTGACCCGTGTCGTCCAGCGATCCGGCGTAAATTTAGTTTCGTTTTCCATGCCTGATTAATATGACCGGGCGTCCGCCAAAGAGCAACGGACGACGGGCGCGCGGCTCGCGACGAAATGAATGACGGTTCATATTCTCCTTGACAGCCGACGGCGGCGGCCGTTAACATCCGACCGATTTTCCCGTAAACCGTAAAAGGGTTATTTTCCGTTTCTCCGCAACTGCGACGGTAGGAGTCTAACCAATGAGCAACGAAAAGGTGATGAACCGGTGGCTCGTGGTGGTCGGCGCGATCCTCATCCAGTTCTGCCTGGGCGCGATCTACGCCTGGTCGGTGTTCACGCCCGCCCTCGTCCCGGCCCAGCCGAAAAAAGACAAGGTGACGAAAGAATTCGTCGAGCAGGTCGTCTTCGTCGAACGCGACGGCGTGCTGGTCGGCAAAATTCTGCCGCTGAAGACTCCGGAACTGAAACCGAATCAGAAGTTGGTCACGGTGCAGGTGAAGAAAGCGTTGGATAGTCCGGCGCCGAAAGGCTATCCGAACTTCGACGCCTCCGCGTTGGTCACCGGGGAAGTGCAGGTGGCGGTGAAGAACGACTTCCCCGAAGGCAAGAACCCGCTGGAACCGACGAAGGTGGAATTATCCGCGGCCAAGGCGCGTTGGTCGAAGGCGCAGACGCAGTACGTCTTTTCCGCCGGCCTGGCGCTGTTCGCGATCGTCATGGTCATCGCCGGCCGCATGATGCCGAAACTCGGACCGCGTAAGCTGGCGATGTCGGGCGGCGTCGTGCTGGGCGTGGGCTATCTGCTGGCCGGGCTTTTCGGCGCGGAAAACTTCTGGACGACCTTCCTCTTCGTCGGCGTGGTCGGCGGAGCCGGCATCGGGCTGGGGTACGTCGTGCCGATCGCCGTGGGCATGAAGTGGTTTCCCGACAAAGCCGGTCTCATCACCGGGTTGGCCGTGGCCGGTTTCGGCTTCGGCTCCACGTTGTGGATCGCCCTCGCCGACACCCTCGGCCCGCTCGGCGGCGGACACTTCTTGCTCAAGATGGGCCTGTCCGAAACGTTCATGCTCTACGGCGCGATCTGGCTGGTGCTCGTGCTCATCGGCGGGACCTGGATGGCTTTCCCGCCGGCCGGTTGGAAGCCCGCGGGCTGGGCGCCGCCCGTGGCGTCCGCGGCCGGCAAACCGGCGGCCGGCACGGCGAACTTCACGTCGAATGAAATGCTTCGCACGGCGTCGTACTTTTTGATCCTGCTGACGTTCGCGTGCGGCGCCAGCGCCGGCCTGATGAGCATCGGCTTGATGAAGCTCTTTCCGCCCGAAGCGCTGAAGGCCAACGGCGTCACCGCAGCGGTCGCCGGGGCGGCCGGCGGCATGGCGATGGGCGTCTTCTTCGCGATCTTCAACGGCCTGGGGCGCATCATCTGGGGTACGATCAGCGATAAGATCGGCCGCAAAACCTCGATCATCATCATGATGGCGACGCAGGGCGTTTTCGTCATCCTCTTCCAGTGGATGGCGGGCAACATCGCGACGCTGTACCTCTTCGCCATGCTGATCGGCTTCAACTTCGGCGGCAACTTCGCTTTGTTCCCGACGATCACCCGCGACACTTTCGGCGCGGAGAACATCGGGCAGAATTACGGCTGGGTATTCCTGGCCTACGCGATCGGCGGCATCTTCGGCCCGATCCTCGGCGGCAAGCTCGGCGACCTGGGCAATTTCCCGCTCGCGTTCACTATCTGCGGCGTGCTGTGCTTGTGCGCGGCCGTGCTGATTTCGCTGGTCAAGGCGCCGAAGAAAGCCGCCTGATCCGCGATTGCATCTGGGTACCAAGGGCTTCCCGTTCGGGGAGCCCTTTTTTCTTGTGGTCGGGCGTCGTTCCGTGTGCCACAGTCACGTGGGCGTGAGGCATCACGCCCCTGCGCGCGGTCGGTCCCAGTGTTAAAACACTGGGCTAATGACTCTCGCCCCGTCGGGGGCGGCAGACGTTAGCCCCGGATTTTAATCCGGGGTTTGTCGTCAGCGCGGCGAACTCGCATCCCACGCCGGCAGGCCGGTCCATTCTTCCGTGCGTCGCCAAAGCTCCTTCGCCAGCGCGTCGTCGTAGGTTTCCGGCGCGGAGGGCGTGATCGCGCCGGCGGCGAAGTACTGGCCGGTGACGTCCGCAAGATCGGGCGACAAGGCGAGGCGCGCGATGTCCCGCGCGGCGCGATCCGGCGAGCCGGCGAGCGGGCGGAACAACCGCCAGAACCGCGGCAGGTCGCGCCAGATTTCGGTCCGGATGGTGCCGGGGTGGACGCAGTTCGCCGTGACGCCGGTCCCGGCCAGCCGCCGCGCCAGTTCGTAGGTGAACAGCACCTCGGCGAACTTCGCCTGGTTGTACGCGCGAAACCAACGGTGCGGTTTTTCGCCGCGCAGGTTATCGAAGTCGAGCGGCCCGCGATGCGAGATCGACACCACGTTGATGACGCGCGCCGGCGCGCTCGCGCGCAGCAGATCGAGCAGCAGCCGCGTGAGCACGAACGGCGCGAGGTAGCTGACGGCGAAGGTCGCTTCGAAGCCGTCCGCGGTCAGTTCGAGCCGGCGCCGCACCGCGCCCGCGTTGTTGATCAGCACGTGCAGCCGGTCGCAGCGCGCGCGAAATTCTTCGGCGAGACGTCGCACTTCGCTGAGGCGCGACAAATCCGCCGCGATGAAATCGACATCGGGCCGGCCGATCTGTTCGCGCAGCTCCGCCGCGACGCGTTCGCCTTTTCGCCCGTCGCGTCCCACCACGACGACCCGCGCGCTCTGCTGCGCCAGCACCGCGGCCGTCGCGCGGCCGAGGCCGCCGGTTCCGCCGGTGATCAGGCAGACCGGTTCATTCATGGTCGGCGGGTGCGTCCCCGCGGGGCCCGAGCACCATCTCCGCGGGTAACGGTTTGGGCATCTCGCAGCGTTCGATCGGATCGAGATAACGGCGGATGAAATCGGGATCCTCCGACAGCGGACAGCGGTCGGTCAAATGGCTGAACTGCGGATACGCGAGCATGTCGCGCCAGATGTCGCGCAGCGGTTTGTCGCGCACGTTCCCGAAGGTGAGTTGAATGCCGCCGCACGGCAGCACGTCGCCGTAGGCGGTGATCGCCAGCTTCTCGACGCCGGCGCCGCAGCCGGGCTTGAGGTAATTGGATTGCCCGTCCCAGCGCACGTGCGACAGACGGCGCAGGCGCGCCATCTCCGCGTCGGCCGCCGGCGAAAGCCGCTCGATGCCGCGCTTCGCCCAGCGCCCCACCGGCACGGGCAGCGCGAGGTTGATTTTCGCGTGCTGCTCGCGCGCCATCTCGACCAGCCGCGCCGCGCGTCCGTCGAGCAGCTTCTCTTCGGTGATCACACTGTTGATCACACACTCGAGCCCGCGTTGTTCCGCCGCGACGATCGCCCTCATCGCCTGATCGAACGTTCCCGCGCGCCGGCGAAAGGCGTCGTGCGCCGCCGCATCGGGTTCGTCGAGGCTGACGCACAGGATGCCGAGGCCGGCTTCGATCAGGCGGTCGAGCAGGGCCTCATCGAGCAGCACCCCATTGGTCGTGACCACGGCGACGCCTTCGGACGGCGGAATCGACGCGATGAGTTGTTCGAGGTCGGGGTCGCACAGCGGTTCGCCGCCGACGAAGTTGATCGCCACCGCGCCCAGCTCCAGCAGCTCGCGGATGACGCGCTTTTTTTCTTCCAGGTCGAGCGCGGTGCGCGTGTGGTCGACCAGCGGTTGGATGTAGCAATGCTCGCACTCGCAGGTGCAGACGAAGGTCACCGAGAAATCGACCGTCCGCAGCACGGGCCGTTTGTCGATGAGCAGCTTCTTGTAGTTGCGCAAAAGTTTGGGAATCAGCCGCCGCCGTTTCAGCAGCAGCGGCAGGTGTCTGAGCAAGTCGAAATTCACGCGCGTCCTCCGGCGGTCCAGCGCGCATTATAGCGCACGGCGCCTCGCCGACAACCAATCGCGGATCACGAACGCAGAAGGGCCCAGAGGTCGTGCGCGATTCGCCACGCGGCGCCGGCCCAGATCGCCGCCAGTCCGACGAGCTTGATCGCTTCGAGGCGCTTTTCCAACTGTCGAAGCGACGGCGATGAGGGCGTATTCGAGCGCACTAGAAGATACGACTTGGTCAGCGTCAAACCCAGCATCAGCCACAGCGTGAGCACGAAGCGCCACATGACGAGGTAGGCCAACTCGTGAAAGCCGATCAGCGCCGCAACGAGCAAGGCCAGCGGAAAGCCAACCACCAACGCGCGCAGCACCGTGGCGCGCTGGAGCATCGGCGAATCGTCGCGCAGGGACAACAACTCTTTCAACGCCGCGCGATCTCGCGGCAGCATGAGCCACAGCGACGCCGCCAGACACGCCAGCGTCGCCGCCAAAGCGACGGGGCCGAGCAGGTTTTTCCATTCCGGGTTTCTGAGCGCCAGCGCCGCGCCCATGACGAACACCGGCAGCGGCGCATCCGCCAGCGCGAACCGCACGCCCCGCCGCACGGGTCGCGTGGTCCGGTCGGGCCAGCCGATCACCGTCGCCGCCCAACCTTGCGGCGCGAACAGGCCCTCCGCCAACAGCAGCGAGCCGCCCGCGATTCCGAGCGCGCACAAGCCGGCGCCGACCGTGGCGGCGAACGCGGTGAAATCAACGGCGTCGTCCACCGCCGTCAGGCGCCAGCCGTACCAACAAAGAAGCCCGCCCAGCACCAACGCCGGCGTCAGCGCGTGGAACAGCAATCGTCGCGCGCGGCGAACGAAGGAATCCTTCGTCGCGTCCCGGCCTACGCTGACGGCGTAACCCACCAGCAGGCCGACGGCGACGGCGGTGACCAGCAGGTGCGCCGGCCAGTGGCGGTGGATGTCGAGCCACAGCACGTAGAGCACGCGGAGCCAGTTGTCGCCGGAAGCGAACCAGCGCGCCGCGTCCAGCAGCGTCGGCGTCTGCCAATCGATCGGGTGAAACCAAAGAGTGCTCATCGCTGATCCGGCTCGTGGTCGCTTTCATTTTCGTCTAACAGGTTTCCCCGGCGTCCGCAATCATGCGTCCGTTGAGCCGCCGCGCAAAAATCTTTACAATGCGCGCGCCGAGGAGGAAGAACATGGCGCATCTCTGCGAGGCCGCGGTCGTCACCTGCGAAGATTTCCGGCTGCACCAGCGCAAGTACGGCCGTAATTTCATCGCCGACTATTTCAAACGCCTGGACGTCGATTTCGATCTGATCACGCGCGCCGGCTGCATTCAGGATCTCGTTCGCGCCCAACCCGGTTTCGACGAGGCGTTGTTTCGCGATCTCGGCGTGTCGGTGAATCTGCATCGCGTCAAAAAAATCTATGTCGTCGGCCACGAGGACTGCGGCGCCTATGCGCATTTCCAATTCGCCTCGCGGGCGGCGGAACTGGCGCAGCATCAGCGCGATCTGAAAGACGCCCGGCGAATCATCGAATCCAAATTCGGCGGCGTGCGCGTCGTCACCCTCTTCGCCGAATTGGAGCCCGGCTCATCCGACCGTTTCGTGATGACCGAGGTCCAGTGACGATTTGCCAATCTTGAGTGATTGTGGTACACGGCTAGTGTTATAATTTGGGTAGTAACGCAGGGCCCGGCTTCGATTCATGTCCTCCCCATTCCAACGTGAAGCTGGGTCCTGCGCCTTTTATTTAGGTGCGACACGATGAACAAAAAGTTGCCGGCCGCGGAAGCGAAGACATTGCTCGCTCACGCGCGTGATGCGATGGCCAATGCGATTTGTCCGCGCTCCGGGTTCGCCGTGGGCGCCGCCGTGCGTTGCGCGGACGGGACGATCGTCACCGGTAGCAACGTGGAAAGCCCGACCGTCTTGCAGAGCGCCTGCGCCGAACGAGTGGCGCTGCTCAAAGCGTTGTCGGACGGACAACGCGCGTTCACGCACATCGCGATCATCGCGGCCAAACGCCCCGCCGTGCCGCCGTGCGGCCTCTGCCGCCAGATGCTGATGGAATTCGCGCCGGAGTTGATCGTCATCACCGCCGACGCGGCGGGCGAACCGCGGCAACGCCCGCTCATCGAATTGCTGCCCGACCCGTTCCTCTGATTTCAAGCTGCGCTCGTCACCGCGCGCAGTTGGACCCCCCTCCATCTCCCCCCGACTCGGGGGGAGAGCCATCGCCGACGGATGCGACTACTCCCCCTCCGTGTCGGAGGGGGCTGGGGGGAGGTCAACTCGTCCGGGCTAAAGACCCCCGTTTTCATCGCGTCCCGGTTACGTGACACGCAATCGTGAAATGCCTAGAATGCCGGCATGACCGCATCGCAGAACGACACTTCCCCGGCGTCGGTCGTGGTCGCACCGGAGCCGCGCCGGTTTCGCCGCTTTCTCCGCGGTTCGTTTCACCATTACAGTTCGATGCTCACCGGCCGCTTCGGCTTTTTGCTGAACCTCCTCTTTCGCCTGCTGTTTCGCCGCGTGGAAATCGCCGAGTCCGACCGCCACGAAATCCAACGCGCGGCCGAACGGGGGGCGATCTGCTACGTCACGCGCAGCCGCAGCCGGCTCGAGTATCTGCTGCTGTCGTTCAAGCTGCGCCAGGAAGGCCTGCCGTTTCCGCAGTTCTGCCATTACCTGTCGGTCTGGTTGTGGCAGCCGTGGACCGAAACGCTGCGCCGCATCGTCGGCGTGACGGTCAGCCTATTCGAACGCCACGGCTACCCAAACCCTTATCAAAACGGGTTCGTGCGCGAGTTGATCCAGCGCCGCGCGCCGACGTTGCTGCCGTTACACCACTTCGCCGGCCTGCCCTGGCGCTTCTCGCGGCGGCATCAGGATCCGCTGGAAGAGCTGCTCGTGCTGCGGCGCGAAATCGGCCAGCCGATCATCATGGCGCCGGTGGTGATCGTCTACGGCCGCCGGCCCGACAAGGACCACAAGTCGCTGATCGACCTGATCGCCGGCCCGCCCGACAACCCGGGCCGTTGGCGGCGGCTCTTTCGTTTTCTGCTTAATCGCAAAAACATTTCGATCAACGTCGCCGAGCCGGTCGAATTGCTGGAACTCGAAGCCATGGCCAACATGCGCGTGCCGATGATGGCCGAGCGGCTGCCGGAAACGGCGTACCACATTCGCCAGGCCTGCCTCGACCGCATCGAAGCCGAACGCCGCGTCGTCCTCGGCCCGGCGCGCAAAAGCCGCCTCGAAATCATCGAGCAGGTGCTGCACGAAAAGAGCTTCGTCGCCGCGCTGCTCGAATACGGCAAAGCGAACGACAAGCCGTTCATCGAAACGCGCCGCCGCGCCCGGCGCTACCTCGAAGAGATGGCGGGCGACTTCCGGCCCGGCACGATCTTTCTTTTGCGCTGGCTGCTCGACCGGCTGCTGAAGAAGGTCTACACCGGCATCGAGGTCGACGCCGCCGGTCTGGAAAAAGTGCGGCGGGTGGCGCGCCGCATGCCGGTCGTGTTCATGCCCTGCCACAAAAGTCACATCGACTATCTGCTGCTCGATTACATCTTGTTCAACCATCGCTTCTCGCTGCCGCTGACCGCGAGCGGCATCAATCTGAACTTCTGGCCGGTCGGCTGGCTGTTCCGCGGCGCCGGCGCGTTCTTCATCCGCCGTTCGTTTCGCGGCAAGCGCATCTATTCGCTGTGCCTGACCCGGTACCTCGCCGCCGTCCTGCGCGAAGGATTGAGCCTGACCTTCTTCGTCGAAGGCGGACGCAGCCGCGTGGGCAAGCTGCTGGTCCCGAAGACGGGGTTCTTGCAATACCTGCTCGATGCGGTCGCGGCCTCGTCGCGGCGCGATATCGCCTTCGTGCCGGTGTCGATCGGCTACGAAAAAATCTTCGAGGAATCGTTCTACACCAAGGAAGCGGCGGGGCGGCCGAACGAGGGCGAAACCCTGCGCAGCATGTTGCGCCACCGCGGTCTGGTCGGCCGCTCGCAAGGACGCACGTGGATCGACTTCGCCGAGCCGATCACGCTGCAGGAAATCCTCGCCGAGCGGCGCCTCGCCGGCGTGCCCCGCGACGAAGAAGGCGTGCGCGATCTGGCCACGCGTATCGCGCAGCGCGCCGTGTTCGACATCAACGAGCTGCAGCCGGTGACGCCATATGCCATCGCCGCCGAAGCGCTGCTGGCCGGCACGCGTCGCGGCGCGCCCGGGCCGGTGGTCACCGAACGTTACGCGCTGCTCGACGATTTCCTGCGCACGGGCGCGACGAAGATGACCTCGCGGCGCGGCGACGCGGCGGCCACGGTGCTGGCGATCCTCAACGCGATGGTCGCCGCGAAGGTGCTGGGCCGTCAGGAGGGCGAGGCCGACGACGAGCCGTTCTACTTCCT
>PMZC01000080.1 GCA_003170555.1 Deltaproteobacteria bacterium | reverse complement strand
GAACTGCGTGCCCCAATCGCCCACGTGGTTGTCGCCGACGCCGCGATGGCCGACGAAGCGCAAGATGCGCAACAGCGCGTCGCCCAAAATCGTGCTGCGCAGATGCCCTACGTGCAGCGGCTTGGCGACGTTGGGGCTTGAGTAATCGACCACGACCGTGCGCGCCGGGTCCGCGCGATCGACGCCCAGCCGCTCGTCGCGCGCCGCCGCGGCGATTTCCCGCGCGAGAAGATCGGGCGCGAGGCGCAGGTTGACGAAACCCGGTCCGGCCACCTCGGGCGGCAGGCAGAAATCGGTCAGCGCGGCCTGGGCGACCAGCGCGTCCGCCAATTCGCGGGGCTTCTTCTTGTCGCGTTTGGCCTGGCCCATCACGCCGTCGGCCTGGTAGTCGCCGAACTTCGCCTCGGCCGCGACGCGCACCATCGCCGACGCCTCGCGGCCGACGATCTTCGACAACACGGCTGACAGCCGCGCATCCAGCTCACGACGCAAACGCATGGACGGCTCCTCGGTTCACAGAGGCGCAGAGATTAGCACAGCGGATGGGGATCGGGTATCGGGTTCCGGGGAATAGGTTTGGCAAACGTACTCGATTTCGATTTTTTACTGAATGTCTTAGTTTACAGTAGTACTTTTTAGCCTAGGGTGGACTATCTTGACGCGGCAGAGGCGGGGGCGTGTAATGCGTTCGCAACGGTCTTTCCGGCGGCGGGGAAGGTGAGGATAGTAGGTTGAAACAGGGATTGATGAGGGATTGCGGAACCGCCGCAGCGACGCTGTGCGATCTCGCCGATCTCGAGTCGATCGACGCAATAAACGAGCAATTCGAGCAGCGATACAACGGCCGCCTGTTAACGGACCTTACACTTACCCGCGGCCTTGTTAGCTTCCAAGCAAACAAGTCACGATCCGTATATCGCTGGTATAAGTTCAAAGAAGCATTTTCAGCGGGGCTTGTTGAATACTTGCTTGCGCGGTATGGCGTTAACAAGGGTGTTCTTCTAGACCCATTCGCGGGTAGCGGCACGGCTTTGTTTGCTGCAAGTGGCTTGGGACTTTATGCCGAAGGAATTGAACTCCTTCCAATTGGACAGCGAATCGTCGAAACGAAGCAGTTAATCGACTCTGGCCTTAAGCCTGCGGATATCGCCGCGCTCTCAAGATGGGCCTCGGATGCCCCGTGGCGAAACGCGCGGAAGGGGAAGCCGCTCGCTGAGTTGCGAATTACCAAGGGAGCGTATTCAGAGGAAACCGCCGAATCTATGAGGAAGTTCCTGGCGGCCATCGACGACGAAGGCGATAGCATTAAGTCGGTTCTGATGTTCGCCCTGCTGTGTATCCTAGAGGCGATCAGCTTCACACGGAAGGATGGGCAATATCTCCGCTGGGACCACCGCTCCGGGCGACGTCAGGGAACAAAGATTTTCGACAAGGGCGTCATACCGTCCTTCGATAGCGCGATGCGCGCAAAGTTGAAGGAAATTGTCTCCGATCTTACGGAAAACGCGACACAACAGGAGTTGTTCCCACAGAATATCAAACGCGGCGAAATCCGCTTGCTTCGTGGGTCATGCCTCGATCTTTTACCAAAGCTACAAGCGTCCTCATACGACTGCATTATCACTTCGCCACCTTACTGCAATCGATACGACTACACTAGAACGTATGCGCTGGAACTGGCGCTTATCGGCGTGGACGAGAGGGGGCTTCTCGATTTTCGACAACAGATGTTGAGCTGCACAGTTGAGAACCGGGCTAAGGACCTTATAGGGCTCAATCCGAAATGGAGCGCAGCGATTTCTGCGGCGGAACAGCAGGAAATCCTGCAGATGGTACTGCGGTACTTGGAGGACCAGAACGAGCGTGGATTGTTGAACAACACTGGTATTCCGCGCATGGTGAGGGGCTATTTCTATGAGATGGCCTGCGTCATTTTCGAATGCGCCCGTGTGCTCAAGCGCGGCGCTCCGCTCATGATGGTAAACGACAACGTGCGCTACGCCGGCGCCAGTATCCCGGTCGATGTCATCCTCTCCGAAATCGCTTGCGAGCTTGGCTTCAACGTCGAGAAGATTCTTGTTCTGCCGACCGGGAAGGGCAATAGCAGTCAGCAAATGGGCGCACACGGGCGCGAGTCGCTGCGGAAGTGCGTTTATATTTGGCGTAGGACTTAAATTAAGTGACGAAGCCGTTCCGAAAACATCTGAAATCGAGCGCCGACCTTAAAACGAGCTATGCAGCTGTCAGGGCGGGATTTGTCGCGCTGGCGTTGGAGAAGAACCGACGAGCGACACCGTTTGTTGAAGAAGCACGATCGTTGAAAGCGGCCGCTTCAAGAGCCAAAACTCCTAATTATCTTCTAAAGATGAAGGATATTCGGTCGGGACTTCTTACGGCGGCCGGGGTATCGGACAAAGCTTCCAACCACCTGGAGGAGAGCGACAAGGACGATGCGATCATGGGCTTGATCCGTAACTTCCTTGAACCTGCGGGGGAGAAATTTGTCGAGGAATTGGTTTTCCGCTTTCTTTTGACCAGAGGCGACACTCTCGGCGGATCAATGAGAAATTACGGAGGGGCCATGGCGCAGCGAAAGCTGACGCGATCAATCATTTCTTGCCTCCGCCTGGCCGGGAAGCCGTACTGGTGGCTACACTCCGCGACACTGGAATGGGCCCCTGCCTCGGAAAACGATGCGGACGTCGAACTATACATAAAAGGTCTATCCTGGATAAACGACAAAGGCCCAAGAACGCTAATCTATGACCTTACGGTTCCTCTCGTCAAAAACAACATTGACTTGTGCCTTTTCAAAGTGGCGCACGCAGCCATCACCAAGGACGACCACCAGAATCCAAAGAAATATGTTGCACTTGGCGAGTTGAAAGGTGGGATTGACCCTGCTGGAGCGGATGAGCATTGGAAAACAGCAAGGACCGCGCTCGATAGGATTCACAAGGCGTTTGACAAACATAAGCCGGCAACATTTTTCGTCGGCGCCGCTATTGAGACCAAGATGGCGACGGAGATTTGGGCTCTCCTCGAGAGCGGGACTATCGACAATGCGGCGAACCTAACGGATGAGAATCAAATAGCCGCTATGACGCGTTGGTTGTGTGCGCTGTGACCCGAATTCAATCAAGCAATCCGTATTAAGTTTGATCCGTCGGCTGGCAACGGCAAGCTACGCGTGCCAGTGCCACCCAATAAATATGAAAAGGGCGGACACGAGGCCCGCCCCTACGTTTTTTCGTTCACAGCCGGGGGCGGCTGTGCTCCATTGAATCGCTCAGCAGCCGCAGCCGCTATCGCTCTTCTTCGCGGAACCGAGATCGTCGTCGTTCGCGTCGTCATCAGCCGGCGGGATAAAGTCGTCGTCGTTGTTGTCGTCGTCGACCGACGCGTCGTCATCGGGCGACGTGTCGTCATCGGGTATCGTGTCATCGTCCACCGACGTGTCGTCATCCGGGGTGACGTCATCGTCAGGCGTCACATCGTCGTCGGGCGTGACATCGTCGTCGGGCGTGACATCATCGTCCGGCGCCGTGTCATCGTCGGGCGCGACGGTGCTCCAGCCCATGACCTGCAGATTGTCGATCGACCACCACCAGTCGAATTCGCCGTAGTACGAAAAGCGCAGCCGCACGTCGCTTTGGCCGTCAGCCCAGGCGGACAGGTCAAGCGTGGTGATCTGTTGCAGGCTTTCCTGGTAGTCGACCACCTGCGTCCACGCCCCGCTGTTCACGCTGATGAATACCTGGCAATCCTGCGGATCGAGGTAGTCGATGTATTGCGCGTACTTCAGGAACACGCCCTGGTAATTGCTGCAGTCGATGCTGGGGCTGTCGAGTTGTTCGTCCAGCAGCACGCCGGGGCCGGCGCAGTTGGAGTCGGCCATCATGTACGTGGCGGTGAAGTTGGCGCTGTCGCATTCGCCGCAGCTATCGGTCGTCGTCCACGTGGCGTCGTTACTACCGCCGTTGGTGATGGTCCACTGCGCGATCGACTTGGTCGACTCCCAGCCCTCGAAAAAGATGAGCGTCGGTCCGGTGGGCCGCGCGTGCTTTTCGACGACGTTGTCATCCTCGTTGCCGAAGCGGTCGACCGCGCGCACGACGTAATAGTAGTCGTGGTCGTTCAACACCGCAGTATCGGAGTAGGTCAGCGCGGCCGTGACCGCCAACGGCGCGCCGAAGTCCTGGCCGCCGGACGTCTCGGCGCGATAGATGTGATAAGTCACCGGTCCGCTGGAGTCGTAGGCCGCGTCCCACGACAGGTCGACCACCTTGTCGCCGGCGACGGCGTCAACCAGACCGAAGAAAGTCGGCGGGGACAAGTCGACGCCGACGGTGGCGAGCTTCTCTTGCGGCCCGCTGCCGTTGAAGGCGTCGTGATAATGCACGGTGATGGTGTCGCCGATGTCGATGGCGATCAAACCGTCGCCGTGCACGGGCGAGCCCGTCATGGTGGTGATCGAACCGACGAACACGCCGCCCGCCCCGCTGACTTCATTGAGCGTAACGTCCTCCGGCGTCGGTTCGGTGAAGCTGTGCACGTCGACCGCCGCCGTTCCCTGGCCGGCCAGGTCGGCGTCGGCCACCACGATGGTGATGACCATGCCGTCGCCGACAAGGGGCGGACTGGCGATGACCACGCCGTCGGAGCCGGGGGTGATCGCGGTCACGTCGCCCTGGTAGGGTAGGCGATTGTGTTTGGTCACGGTGACCTTGTACGTTCCCGGCGTCGTAATCGGATCGATCCAGGCCAGCGTAGCCGAGCCGCCGGCGTCGGTCAGCGCCGCCGCGATGAACTGGCCGTTGAGGGAAAAGCCGACCAGCGCGCCTTCCTCGCCGGTCACGTCCACCGTGAACGAGGTCGCGCCGTAAAAGATGAGCGGCAAATGGGAAACCGACATCGCCGTCGGCTGCGCGGTCCACAGATCGAGCGCGGCGTCGCCGAAGATGTTGTACTTCTCGTAGTATTCCTGCGTGTAGCCGCCGCCCGCGTAGGCCTCGTAGAGCTTTTCGAGGCCGTACTGCGTGAACTCGCCGATGGTGTGATAGGTTCGCGGTAGGGCCGGGTCGAACATGGCGTCGAAGTAGCGACGCTCCAGGATGTCGTCTTCATCCCAATAGGTGTAGGTGCTGGAGCCGTAGAACGCGACGCCGCCGTGGGGGATGCGCACCCACGTTTCGCCGAAGCATTCGTCATCCTGGTAGCTGCCGGTCAGGCAAGCGTGGCTGGCGACGAACGGAAAGACCTCGTTGGTCAGCGCCGTCACCTGACTCTGGTCCATCGGCGGGCCGTCTTGCCAATCGTAATCGTCGCCGTGGCCCGAATAAATCAGGTAGTTCAAACCGCCGTTGATGTCGGCGATGACCTGGTCGATCGAGGCGCCTTCGTGCGCGTAGCGCTTGTTGCTGGTGAAGCCGGCCGGGGTCAACCAGGTGTCGATCACGTAGTTGTGCGTGCCTTCCGTGATGTCGTAGTCGGCGTCGGAGGCCATGAAGGTGGCGTCAAGGAAATTCGCCGGGTTGCTCCACTCGCCCATCTCGTACCACAGGGTCTTGTCCATCAGATTGCTGAGCTGCTCGGGCGTGCGCATCGGCAGGCGCGCGTAGAACAGGTCGGGGAAATAGTCGGCACCGTCGATGGCGGCGTAGTAGAGGTCGGTGACCGCCAGGTCTTCGAAGTAGGGAATGGTGTCGGTGTCGCCGACCAGCAGCACGTACGCCGGCGGAATGGCCCAGGTATGATACGCGTTGCTGATGTAGGACTGAATCGCCGTCGTGGTTGTGCCGGTGGTCGCGGTGGACACGAGCGTCACGTCGAAGCCCTTCTGTCCTTTCCACGACGCGAAGGCCAGCAGGTCGACGTTGGCCAGGAAGACCGGGGCGGTGATGATCAGATAGCCGCCCGGGATCGGCGAGGTCGGCACGACCGGATCGGCCTTGGCGTTCTTGCGGAGCGCCTCGTGGTTCAGGAAGAGGCCGCGCGCCAGCGAGTCGAAGGTCGGCTCACGCAGCGCCGCGTCGGTGAGGTCGCCGACCCGGGCCGCGGAACGTTCGAAATCGAGGCGGATGACCAGCCTGGTCGCGACGCGCAGCACGTTCTTCACCGGGTCGTAGGCGATCGGCGCAATGGTCAGCGGCGCGAAACGCATGCCGCGCATGACGCCCGTTTCGCCCAACCCCGTACCCGGCCCGCCGAAGCCGGCGCGACCGTAGCTTGCTTGATTGATCGTGAACACCGCCGCCTCGCGGGCGCCCGGCAGCTTCTCGACCGGGGGCTGCATCGGCCAGATCGGATAGCCGCCGTGCTCGGCCAGATCGAGTTGGGTGTAACTCGCCGAAAGCACGCGCAGCTTCGCGCCGCCCTGCGCCGGCAGTTGCACCAGGCGGGTGACGACCGGCAACTCGGGATCGCCGATGATCGGATCGAGGCCCGCGCCGGGGAGTTGAATGCGCCAATAGCGCTGGCCGTCGCGGGTTCTCATCGGCGTCAGGTTCAGCGAACCGATTTCCACCGCCACGGTGACGTGCGTCGCATCGGCCTCGAGCTGCCTTACATTAAGAGGCTGCGATCCGCCGAGATTCACCTGGCCGGCGAGAACGGGAAGCGCCGGCAGCAACAGCAGTATGGAGAGGGTGAGGATGAGAAGCTTCTTCATGGACGGCCCTTTCTTGCCTGCGCCCCGATCAACTCGAGGGCAATATTTCAGGCCTGCGTTTTTCACCTGAAACCGCCAAATTATATCGGATGAGGCAGTGGAACGCCAACGCATATTGGCGCGGGATTGGGGATTGGGGATTGGGGAAAGGCAATTAGCCCCCGGTGAAAG
>PMZC01000369.1 GCA_003170555.1 Deltaproteobacteria bacterium | reverse complement strand
GGTTTCCGTCGCGCTCGCACGGCGGGCGGGCCGGTCGTGAGCCGGCGCCAGTTGCTGAACGCCGCGGCCGGAATCTTGATTTGCGTGTCGCTGGCCGGACCTTGGTATGTCTATGGTCTTTCGTGGAAAACGCTGTCGGCAAACTCCGGCGCCTATCCGACGTTGGACGGCGGTTTTTTTGGCCAGCTCTTTTACTTCCCGGCGGCGCTGCTGAACACGACGCTGTCGCCGTGGCCGTTTTTGGCCGCTTTCATTTTGTGTCTGCCGTTTCTGTTTCTCGGGGAAAAGCGGTCCGAGTCGGCCGCGCTGGCGGTCACCCTCGCCGTCAGTTGGCTGATGCTGACGCTGATTCCGCACAAGGAAGCGCGCTATAACCTGACGCTTATTCCGCTTTGCGCGCTCTGCATCGCGGTCGGTCTGTGTCGCGCGGCGGCGATGGCGGGACGCGCCGGCAAAGTGGCGGCCGTGACGGTGGGATTGGTCTTGTTCGTCGTCGGCGCAGCAAAAACATACGACCTCAGCTTTCGGCAAAGCGTCATTCCGACGATCGCCGGCCAACTCGAGCCGGTGCGGCGAGAATGCCTTGAAGACGCGGATCGCCTGTGGCTGAAGCTCGAGCCGGTGATTGGCGAGATTCCGAAGAAAGAGATCGCGCTGGGGCTTCATCCGTATCTGGAATACACGCGGCATTTCTGGACCGACGTGCTGCAGTATTACCTGGAGCAGCGCAACGCGCGCGGCGCCGGACATTCGTTCGTCATCGGCTACGACGTGCAGCAGAGCACGGATTTTCCGCGGCGCTATTTGGAGTCGAATATCATTCTGGTTTCGGAAAACACGTGGCGCATGACGCGCGAAGACGTGACGCGATTGATCGACCGCATCATCGCGCTGCGGCCTCCCGACTTTCGGCCGCCGACGATCTCCGCCGCCGATCCGGCGTTTCGCGGCCTGGTCGAATCGGCCTACCGCCTCGCCGATACCGTCCCGCTACGCTGCGACGCCGCCGTGTTGATTTATGTAAGGAAGTAGGGGCACCCCCCCGTGGTTGCCCATTAAGGGCGAACACCTCGGTTCGCCCCTACGGAAACAGCCCTCGCCCCGCGAATTGACACGCCGAAATCGCGTGCGTATGCTTACGCCGCTTCGGCCGTTGAAACGAAGGGAGATGTGCATTGTCGGTGATTTTCGGACCGGCCCCCAGTCGCCGTCTGGGCTACAGCCTGGGCATCGACGTGATCTCGCCCGAGCTCAAGATGTGCTCGCTCGACTGCGTGTACTGCCAGGTCGGCCACACGAAGACCAAGACCATCGAGCGCGGCGAGCCGGTCCCGACGGCGCTGATCCTCAAGGAGATCGACCAGGCGCTGCCGAAGGCCGGCATCCACTACGTCACGTTTTCCGGTTCGGGCGAACCGACGCTGCACAAAAATCTCGGCAAGCTGATCGACCGCGTGCACGAACGCTGCAAGACGCCGGTCGCGGTGATCACCAACGGCACGCTGCTCGACCGGGCCGACGTCCAGCGCGATCTGCTCAAGGCCGAACTGGTCGTGCCCAGCCTCGACGCGGCCACGCCGGAGGTGTTCGCGCGTCTCAACCGGCCGCATCCGAGCCTGCGCCTTGACCGCATGATCAAGGGCCTGATCCAATTCTCGCAGCAATACCACGGACAGCTCTGGGTCGAGGTGATGCTGGTCAAAGGCGTCAACGACGGGATCGACGAACTGCGGAAAATCAAAGCGGTGCTGGACCAGGTGAACCTGCAAAAGATTCATCTGAACACCGTGATCCGCCCGCCGACCGAGGATTGGGCGCAGCCGCTGTCGCCGGCCGAGCTCGACCGCATCGCCGCGATGTTCGGTCCGCGCGCGCAGACCGTCGGCCTGCCGCCGAAGCAGCACGCCGAGCAACTGGGCGGCGAAAATCTCGACGCGGAAGTGTTCGAACTGATCCAACGCCGCAGCGTGACGCTGGCCGATCTGGTGGACAGCCTGGGCCTGCACCGCGACGTGGCGCAGGACATCGTGGATCGCCTGATCGCCGAAAAACGCATCAAGAAGGTTGTTTTCGGCGGCGTTTCCTACTATCGTGAATTTTACTGACCGGCGCTGGTTGGGGACGCGGCGCCGGCTCATGTTTAGCAGCCCGTTGATTTTCACGCCTCGTCGCCCCGGGATCGCGGTTGGAAAAAAAAGTTCTGATCATTGAGTTCGACCGGCGCGAAGTGCAGGCGGTGGCCAGTCTGCTCGCGCAAAACGGCTATCGTACGCTCATCGCCGCGAACGGCGCGCGCGGTCTCGAACTGTTCTACGGCGAAGCTCCCGATATCGTCTTCGTCAATTTCCTGTTGCCCGACATCCAGGGCGCGGACATCATCCAGCGCCTGCGTTCGCGCGAAGACGGGGCCAAGGTGCCGATCTACGTGATCAGCCAGATCGCGCACGACAGCAACGAAGCGCTGTTCAAACGCGTCGGCGCGAACGGGCGGATCAACAAACCGATCAACGCCGGCGACGTGCTGAGTCTGGTCGAGCGGCATCTTGGGCCGGGCGTCGCGGCGGAGGATCGCCCGGGCCAGGCGGCCGGCGGTCCGGCGGCGAAAGGGGCGGCCGATCATGAAAAGAACGAGGCCGTCCCGCCCCGCGGCTCGCTGAAGGCGCATCCGTTCCACCAGTTGCTGGCGCAGTTGTATCGCGCGCGCGAGAACGGCGTGCTGCGGCTGAAGGACGAAGCCGGCCGCATCGACGTGACTTTCCACGACGGCCGTCCGACGCTGGTCGACACCGAGGGTCTCGCCCGGCGGCTGGCGCGCGACGGGCTCATTTCCGATCGCGAGGCGCAGCGCATCCACCGGCGCGAAGTGGAGGAAGGCGTCTCGCCGCAGCAGGCGATCGCCGACCTGAAGCTGCTCGACGCCGATCGGTTACGCCACGAGGTGCGCGATTTCGGCTACGCGACGTTGCGCGATCTGTGCCAGTCCCGCGCCACGCGTTTCATTTGGGAGCCGGGTCCGACGGAGCCGCTGCCGCCCTTTGATCCGGCGGCGGTGATCGAATTGGCCGCCCATCGCCATTTCCCGAAGGACAAAATCGCCGGCGCGCTGGAGTCCAAGAACCGCTCGGCGAAACCGCTGTTTCTGGCCTCCGACCCCGCGCATCTGCCCGACCTGCCGCGGCAGCCGGCCGCGCGCGAGGTCGTGGACGCGGCGAACCGCAATGATTCGCTCAACGAACTGCAACGGCGGACCAAACTGACCCGCGAAGAGATTTTCCGCGCCGCTTACGCGCTGGCGCTGCTCAAGGTGATCACCTTCGATCCGCAGGAAGCCTGGACGCCGCCGCGCGCGGCGGAACCGGCGCCTGAGCCCGAGCCGATCGTCGCGCCGCCGCCCGCGCCCGAGCCACCTGCTCCGGAACCGCCGGCGGCGATCGTCGAACCGGCGCCGCGTCCGGAACCGACGCCGCGTCCGGAGCCGCCGCGACGCGCCGAACCGCCGCGCCCCCCGGCGCCCGAGCCGGCGGAAGCCGCGCCGGCCAAGGTCGAACCCGCGCCGGCCGAAGCGCTCAACGACGATCAACTCCTGCGGCTGGGCCGACAATTTCTGCGCGACAAAACCTACAGCAAGGCGCAACGCTGCTTCGCGGCGCTGGTCGATCGCGGGCGCGAGAACGATTCGCGCATCCTCACGCTGCTGGCCTCGGCGGCGGCGCGCAACCGCTTCAACGACAGCGAGGATCGCCTGTTCGAGGCGGTCGATCTGCTGCGCCGCGCGCTCGAGCTCGATGAGCGCAACGTCGATGCGCGGCTGGAGCTGGCGCGCATTCTGACGGAGGCCGGCCATACCGATCTGGCCCGCGCCGAGTTGCGCGAGCAGATCGCGCTGACGCCCGACCACGAGGAATTGCAGCGCGAGTTGCGCATCCTCGAACGCCGCGAGCGCCGCGCCGAATAGCCGATGCACCTCACCTACGCCGAAGTCGACTGCGAGCAGACCCCGCTCGGCCGCCTCACCCTGCGCCGCTATGTGGCCGAGACGGGCGAGACGGGTTACGAGATTCTGCTCGACGGCAATTTTCTCATGGCCTCGCACGGCGCGCACAGCGAACGCGGCATGGCCGCCCTGGCGCACGCGCGGCTGCGGCGCCCCGCGCAAAATCTGCGCGTGCTGGTCGGCGGCCTCGGCGCCGGGCATACGCTGCGCGCGGCGCTCGAACTGCCCGGCGTGAGCGCGGTGACGGTCGCGGAAATCGGCGCCAAGGTTGTCGAATGGAATCGCCGCTACTTCGCCGAGGTGAACGGCCGCGCGCTCGACGATCCGCGCGTCACCGTGCGCGTAGCCGATCTGGCCGACGTGCTGCGTGCGGACCGCGCGGCGTTCGATTTGCTGTTGCTCGATGTGGACAACGGCCCCGGCTGGCTCGCGGCGCCGGGCAACGCGGGGCTCTATGAACCGGCCGGCGTACGAATCTGTCGCGACGCGCTGCGGCCCGGCGGCGTGCTGGCCGTATGGAGCCCGCAGCCGAACCCGATCTTCTTGCAAGCGCTTCGTTCAGTCTTTCCGGACGCCGAGGAAATCAGCACGGCCGACATGGGCAAGCCGCTCGGTGAGCCCGGCGACACGGTCTATCTCGCCGTGAAGGTATAGCCGCGTCGGATCGGCGGAAGATTTTTTTCGACAGGATTACGGGATCGACAGGATTGACAGGATTTTGAGACCTGGGGCTTGGGGCTTGAGGGTTGCTGGTTCGGGAGTTTTTCCACCCCTCAAGCCTCANNCCGCACTCCGCATTCCGCACTCGTTCCTACCGCTGCCAGATTTCCGCGCTTACGCTCGGGCGGGCCGAGCCGAACGGCCAGCCGTTCGCCGCGACGAGCGCGAAGCCGGCGGCGCGCAACGCCTGCGTGGTCAGCGCGAGGCCGCGGTCGGCGTTCTGCCAATTCGGGTGCGACAACAGCAGCGCCACGCGGCGAGTGGTGGATAACGTGCGACGCAGCGGCGGCAGATCGGTCGCTTCCATGAGGCCGGGCTGCACGCGGCGGACCGGCTCGGTCGCGCGCAAATCGAAGGGCAGACCGAGCGCGCGACGGCCCGCGCCGTACCAGCGATAGCCGTCGGCCGCGAACCACGCGACGCCGAGCACGAGGTCGTGGTCGCCGAGACGCGCGTCGATCCAGTGCGCGGCGTCGCGCAGCGGCTCGTCGCCTTCGTTCGCCGCGGCGGGAAAGAAAACGAGATTGCCGGCGATCACCAAACCGAAGAGCAGCCCGGCGGCGAGACGGCGACGCGCCAGGACGAACGACGCCGCGAGCAGCGGCGACGCGGCGGCGGCGACGACGGCGAAGTAATGCACCGCGACGAACGCGCCGAATACGAAGTGCGCCCCCAGCGCGAGCACCGTGAAGATCGCGGCGATCGTCGGCAGCAGCCAGCGCGCCCGACCATCGCGCTCGCCGTCGCGCATCAACCGCCAGGCGCCCCACGCCAGCCAAAGCAAACCGATCACCGCCGCGCCGACGCCGGCGAGACGCGGGATGATCGCCAGCAGACCGCGCTCGAGCGAATCGCCGCCGCCCGCCCAGCACAGCACCTGAGCGAACCGGCGCACGATGCGCAGCGGCGAAGCGTCCCATTGAATCCAGCCGCCGCCCAGCGCGCCGCTCTGGCCCGCGAGCACGAGCAGCCACGGCGCAAACAACAAGCCCGCGACGACGGTGGACGACATCGCCGCGCGGCTCGCGGTGCGGTCGCGTCGCCAAAGTCCGGCGGCCGTCAGGAAGAACGCGGCGAGCAGGTAGAGGTTGTAGTAGAAGGTGTAGCAGCCCAGCGCGGCCACCACGGCGAAGGAAAACATTCGCCGACGGTTGGGCGCGTCGATCAGCGCGACGAAGCGGTCGATCGACCAGGCGCCGAAAAAGACGGCGAGCGCGTACGAGCGCACCAGACGAGCCAGCAGCGCGCCCTGCGGCGAAGTGAGCACCAGCGCCATCGCCGCGAGGCCCACGCCGTCGCCGCCGGCGCGTCGCCCGAGGCGAAACGCGAAGCACGCGGCGCCGAGCCACGCCAGCACCGACAGCACGCGCCACGCCGTTTCCGGCAAGCCGGCCCGCGCCATCGCGCCGACCAGCAGCGGCTCGAGCGGCGGATGCACATCGGCCCGCATCGCCGACAGCAAGCGTCCTTCGCGCGCGGCCAACGGATAATAGACTTCGTCGGTGTTCAGCGAGCGGCCGGCGAGACCCGCCAGATGCAGCGCCAGACCCGCCGCCAGCAGCGCGAGCACGGCCCAGCGCGTGGCCCGCGTCGCCGCCGGCACTTAGTGTCCTCCCTCGAATTCGAAGAAATCCTGCGCTCGGGGTTCAGCGGTAGTGGGGGCGAACGTAGTCGGCTCGGTGCCCGACACAAAGCATTCGTCCGCCGCGTCACGTTGCTCGGGCCGCGCCAGCAAGCCGGTAGTCGGATCGATGCGCGCAAAGACAATGCCCGGCGGTACGGGGAACGAAAGCTCGGGTTGGCCGGCCAATACCGCGCGCATGAACTCGATCCAGATCGGCAGCGCGGCCGTGGCGCCCTGTTCGCCGTGACCCAGCGAAGTCGAGCCGCCGTCGTAGCCGATCCACACCCCGGCCAGCACGCGCGGCGAGAAGCCGATGAACCACGCGTCGTTGTAGCTGTTGGTCGTGCCGGTTTTGCCCGCGACCGTGCGCCCCAGCACGTTGCTGTGCGCGCCGGTGCCGCGGGTGGCGACGCTGTGCATCATGCTGGTGATGACGTAGGCGACCTGCGGATTCAGCACCTGCCGCGCGACCTCGCGCTGTCCGCCGGCCGCCGCGAACGGGAGCTGCTCCACCGGAATCGGCGTCGAGATCGGCGTCGGACTGGGCGCGAGATTGAAGTCGCGCATGAACTCCTGCATCCGCTCCTCGTCGTAGACGCCGGTCGGCGCGTGGGGCGGCGGCGTGGCGCCGGGCTGCGGCGTCGCGGCAGTCGGCGGCGTCACCTCACCCGCCTGGAAGCGGCGCAGATCGGGCACGTTCGCGAGATCGGGCTCCGGCTCGACGCGGTCGCTCGGCTGATACTCTTCGAGCACGCGCCCGTCGCGGTCGGTCACCTTGCGGACGAACACCGGCTCGGCCAGCTTGCCGCCGCTGGCGAACACGGCGTAGGCGTTGATCAACTCGATCGGGATGACCTCGTACGTGCCGATGGCCATCGACAAATCGCCGCCGGCGAGGCTGCGCAGGCCCATCCGCCGCGCGAAACGCAGCAGATAGTCGACGCCGATGGTCTCGGCGACGCGGATGGTGACGGTGTTGATCGAATGGGTCAGCGCCTCGCGCAGCGAGATGTAGCCGCGGAAATGCCGGTCGTAATTCTCGGGGCGCCAGGCGTCGGCGAAGACCAGCGCGGTGTCGGGGAAGATGGTCGCCGGCGTCAGCCCCGCGTTGAGCGCGGCGGCGTAGACGATCGGCTTGAACGCGCTGCCCGGCTGACGGCGGGCTTGCAGCGCGCGGTTGAATTCGCTTTCGGTGTAGTCGCGGCCGCCGATCATCGCCAGCACTTCGCGCGTGCCGATGTCCATCGCCAGCAGCGCGCCTTCCGCGGCGGGCCAGGCGGCGAGCACATACGCGCCCTGATCGTTCTCGTACACCGCGAGGCGGTCGCCCGCGCCGACCAGGAAGCTGGGACGGGCGTTGTTCGCCGGCCGCGCCTGACCGCCGCGCCGCACGGACTTCACCCACTGGAAATCGGTGCGCGTCAGGCGGATAACGCGGCCGCCCAGATCGACGGACACGGCGCCGTGCGCGTCGTCGACCGTGGTGACCAGCCCTTCCTGAATTTCGTTCTTGCCGCGCCCCAGGTTCTTCTCGGCCAGCGTCTGGCGCAGCGCGTCCCATTCGCCCGGCGTCGCGGGCGGGGGCAGCGCGAGAATGCCCTGCCGCCGCGCGTGCTGCCGCAAGCCGAAGTCCACCGCCTTGCGCGCGGCTTGCTGCAGCTTGAGGTCGCAGGTGGTCTCGACGCGCAGGCCTTTCTTGAGCACCGTGTCCGCGCCGTAGGTCTTCATCAGGTAGCGGCGGACGTATTCCACGAAATCCGGCGCCAGTTCGAGATTGACTTCGCGATGCGGCGCCACGTTGAGCGGCGCGACATCGGCGCGCTGGAATTCATCGTTCGTGATGCGCGCGTCCTGCAACATGCGCGAGAGCACGTAGTGCCGCCGCTCGATGGCGCGCTCGGGGTGTTTGCGCGGATCGTAACGCGCCGGCGCCTGCAGCAGCCCGGCCAGCACCGCGGACTGCGGCAGATCGAGCTTGGCGGCGTCGACGCCGAAGTATTCGCGCGCCGCGGCCTGCAACCCGTAGGCCCCTTCGCCGAAGTAAACCTGGTTCAGGTAAATGTACAGAATCTGCGGCTTATTGAGCTTCTTTTCGATGCGATGGGCCAGGATCGCTTCGCGCACCTTGCGCGAGATGGTTTTTTCCGGGGAAAGCAGCAGGCTCTTGACCACCTGCTGGGTGATCGTCGAGCCGCCTTGCTTCATCTCCCGCGCGGTCAGATTGGCCAGGGCGGCGCGCACCATGCCGGCGTAATCCAGGCCCTGGTGTTCGAAAAAGGTGCGGTCTTCGGCGGACAGGAAGGCGCGGATCAACTTGTCGGGCAGATCCTCGATGCGCACGAGGTAACGCCGCTGGTTTTCGTACATGAACTCGCCGATCAGCGCGCCGTGGCGGTCGTACACCTCGGTGACCAGATTGGGCTGGTAGTCGTTCAGGTTATTCATGCTGGGCAGGCCGACGGCGAACAGGCGAAGCGCCAACCACGCGGCGACCGCCCCGACCACGATCAGAATCGCCGCGGCAAGGCCAAGTATCTTAAGCCGGAAGCCCCATCCGCGTCGGCGCGAGAAAGGGTCGTCGGGAAGTATTTTTGTATTACGGCCTTGCAAACAATCCCCTTGAAATACACATTGTTTACAGGCTGAGAGTATCAGGGAGAGCGGATAGGATCAAGACGCCAGCCGTTGCGGAGTTTACAGATTTCCACGGCCGGTGATGAAAAAGCAACGATTCCGAAGCCTCAGCCGGGACTTTCGCAGGGGCTAAATGCTTGTCAATACGAAGTTCATGGAGTTGGCACGTGGTTTGCTACGATAACACATTGGATTCAGATGATCTTTGGCAGCCAGATAGACTTTGCCGGGCTATCAGTCGGGCGGTTGGCCCGCCTAGACCGGAAAGTCAAAAGTCACCAAGAAGTTGACACTACCCCGCAAGGGGTTCCAACGGAGACCTGGTTCTAAGGTTTCCAAATACCCTCCATGGTGACCCTATCACCACCCATCTTGAGACGGTGGATCCATCCCCAGGATCCACCGTCCCGTCGTTTAAGGCATGGCAAACTTTTCAGCAAATGGAAAAAAGGTGACAATTCGGACCGCGCGGCTGGGCGTAGAGCAGCCACGAGTACAAGGCCAAAAAAAGCGGCAAGTAAGAGGTGTTCCACGGCGTGACCATGAGGTTCGCGGGAAACATAAAGGGTAACGCGAACCAGCAAGCCGCCAGGAACGCGGCCGCGCCGTGATGGAACCGTCGCCAAATGGTCGTGTAGAACAGGGGAATCGAGGCGAGAAACAACAGCCACAAGAAATGGTAGGAGTCGATGATCCGTCGCGTCAGAAACAGCGGCGCGGCGGTCAGAAAGTCGCTCAACGGACCCAAGCGCCATGATTGATAAACCGGGTTGCCCGCCAAGGGCCAGTGGTGACCGATCACGAAGTTCTGCACCCGCTCGAAAATCATGCACGCGTCGCTCGTGAGCTGATAGCCGTCAAACCGGTCGATCGCGAGTAGGTAGAACCCGGCAAGAGCAAGCGGCGGCAGAACCCGCGCCAGATGGCCGACGAGCGCACCGCGCCCGGGCGTCGAACCCGGCGCTTCACCCCGGCTCCTATTGGCCGCTTCCGGTTTCGGCGCATCGTGGTCCCGGACCACCCGCATGGTCATTCCCCGTCGGTTAGGTCGCCAAGCTTCTCCCGCCGTCGCGAGCGGCGTCAAGAGCGTCATCGATCATCGCGTCCGGCGCCCGCGCGCCGTTTCGCCGTTGTCGCCGGTTACTCGCGGGTGATAACATTGATCTCCAAGTGACGGAGATGCTCATTCTTGGGCGAGTTCGTTAACCTGCGCCTTCGCGCGTTGTTCGGCTTCGACAACGGCGCGGCGCGAACACGGTCTACGAGTTGAACGACCAGCGGCCGAACCGATAAAGGCATCAGGCGAATGCGGCAGCGACGGCGTTATGCTCTCACCCGGCGGGCGAAGAAAATCATCACGCTCGTGGTATCGACGGCGATCGCCGCGGCTTTCGGCATGTTTGTTCTGCTGCTGACGCGGATCTACGTCAATTGGGAAAACCCCGGACCGGCGCTGACCGACGTGCGGTTTTTTCGTCATGAGCCGACCGATTGCGAGAACCGGCCGCATCCGGATTTACCCCAGCGACATTGCGTGGCTTATAACCGCTTCGGCATGCGCCAGTTTCGCGAGCCTTCGTTAGCCAAGCCGCCGGGCGCGATCCGCATCGGCGTGTTCGGGGATTCGTTCGTCGAGAACGTCGACATGGCGGCGCCGTACTCCTTCACCGAGCCGCTCGACTATCTGCTGCATCGATTGGATCAACGTTTCGAGGTGCTCAACTTCGGCGTGTATTCCTTCGGACCGGATCAAGAGTACGTGCGCTACCTCGAGCAAGGGCGGCAGTTCGATTTGGACGTGGTGGTCTACGTCTTTTACGACAATGACGTCGCGGATATCTGCCGGCATCGCTGGTTTGACGTCGACGCCGACGGCCGGCCCGTGCCGCCGCCGCCGATCATGACGCCGAATTGTCGCGGCCTCCTTTCCTGACTCTGGCGGGAAGCGTGCGATCGTCTCGCGGCGCGACATTGGCCGCCGCAGGAGGGATGGGACGATCCGCCGGTTTCGCCGGACTCGCGGTTCAAGCCCCCGCTGGCCCGTGATTGGATGCGACCCGATTACTACCGCGAGCGGCCCTGCATGCGCTTCGCCCGGCCGATCTTCGCGCGGATCATGCGCGCCTGGAGCGGCGATCTCGCCCGACGCGGCGGGCGGTTCGTGGTCGCCATGACGCCCGAGCTCACCACGCCGGAAGTCGAACTCATCGGGCGGCGCGGCGTGTTCGCGTTTTTCCAAAACCTCGGCGCGCCGATCGTCGATCTGACGCCCGCCTTCGCGGACTATCACCGGCGGACCGGCCTTCCGCTCCGTTTCAAAAACGATCATCACTGGAACGAAGAGGGATGCAAACTGGCCGCCGTCGAAGTTTTTCGTCTGGTCCTGGACGGTCTCCAGCGAGTTTCTCCGGGCGATGCCTTCATCGCCGACGCCCTGGCCGATTATTACGGGGCCTTCCCCCATGCGCCGGTGAGCGCGCGCATGCTCACGGCCGGCCGCGCCCCGTCGCGCGAATTGGTCCGCGAGATTCGCGACAAGTACCTGGCCGAACCGAACCGGTCCTCGCCGGGCGCCGCCTGCTGCACGTCCCCCGTCGATTAGCGAACGCCCGGTCGTTTGCCGCTCGCCGTTGTCGCCGGCGACCGAGCGGTGCTACATTGACCAATCAACCGACGGAGGGCGTTGTTCTTGGGCGATTTCGTTGACCTGCACATCCACGCGATGTTCGGCTTCGACGACGGCGCGGCGGCGCTGGAAGAGACGCGGGAGATCATCCGGCTGGCCGCGCAGGCCGGATTCGGAACCGTGGTGGCGACGCCGCACGTGATGGTCGGCGTCTACGAGCACGACCGCGCGAAGCTCAACGACGCGATCGCGGCGCTCGGCCCGGAACTGGCCTCGTTGGAGACGCCGGTGCGCGTGCTGCCCGGCGCCGAATACTATCTCGACGAACACTTCGCCGGCCGGCTCGAGCGCGGCGAGTTGTATCCGCTCGGCGCGGGCAAACACGTGCTGGTCGAATTGCCGATGTTGCGCATCCCGCCGCTGGCGCGCGACTTCGCCTTCAAGCTGCGCATCAAGGGGATGATCCCGATCCTCGCCCACCCCGAACGCTACGGCGACGTGACGCGCAGTCCGGAACGCGCGGTGGAGCTGCGCGAAGCCGGCTACCTGATTCAACTCAACCTCGGCAGCCTGGTCGGCATGTACGGCCGCGGCCCGCGCAAGGCGGCCGAGTGGCTGCTGAAGAAAAATCAGGTGGACTTCGTCGGGTCCGACGCGCACACGCCCAAGCAGGCCGAGCAGACGTATGGCGAGGGTCTCGCGGCGCTGCGGCATGTGGTCGGGGACGAGGGACTACGCCGGCTGCTGGTCGACAACGCGAGCGCGGCGGTCGCGGGGCCAGTGAAAAATGGGTAGTGAAAAATGAAGAATTAGGGCCGCGCCCTTTCCGTCATTTTTCATTTTTCATTCTTCATTTTTCATTCCCCGGAGGGGTTTCTTGCCCGACACGCTCACCGGCCAAGTGCGTCGCGTGGTCTTCCGGCGCGAGGAGACCGGCTACCTCGTCGCGTCGCTCGACCCCGCCGGCGGCCGCGCGCCGGTCACCATCGTCGGCAAGATGCCGGGCATCGCGCCGGGCGAAACGCTGGTCTGCACCGGCCGCTGGGAAAACGACCCGCGCCACGGCCGGCAGTTCTACGTCGAAACCTTCCGCCAGACCAAACCCGCCGGCGTCGAAACCATCCGTCGCTATCTCGGCTCCGGGCTGATCAAGGGCATCGGCAAGGTCACGGCCGACGCGTTGGTGAAAGCGTTCGGCGAAAAGACGCTGGACGTCATCGAACATCAGCCGCAGCGACTGCGCGAGGCGCCCGGCATCGGCCGCGTGAAGTCGGCGATGATCATCGAAGCCTGGCGGGCCGGACGCGATCAACGCGAACTGGCGCTGCTGCTCGAACAGGCCGGCGCGCCGCTGTCGCTGGCCCCGCGCATTCAGAAGGTCTTCGGCGACCGCGCGGCCGAGCAGGTGCGCGCCGACCCCTATCGCCTCGTCGCCGAGGTGCGCGGCGTCGGCTTCCTCACCGCCGACCGTCTCGCGCGCGCGTTCGGTTTCGCGGCCGACGATCCGTCGCGCCTACGCGCCGGTTTGCTGCACGTGCTGGAAGAGGCGATCGCCGACGGCCACACCGCGGCGCTCGTAACCGAGCTGGTCGCCCGCGCGGCCGCGCTGCTCGAAGCGCCGACGGAACTGCTCGACGCGCAGGTCGAACAACTCGTGCGCGGCGGACACGTGCGGCGCGACGAACTGGACGGCGCCGAGGTCGTTTCGCCCACCGGCCTGTGGCTGTGCGAAGCGAAGCTGGCCGCGTCGATTCTGGCGACCCGCCAGGCGCCCAGCCGCTTCCGCGCGATCAACGGCGACAAGGCGCTGGTCTGGGTGCAGGATCGGCTGAAGCTGCGGCTCACCGAGCGCCAGGGCGAAGCGGTGCTGGCCACCGTGCGCGAGCCGGTCGTCGTGATCACCGGCGGACCCGGCACCGGCAAGACCACCATCGTGCGCGCGGTGTGCGAGATCGGCGAAGCGATGAAGCGCCGCGTGCTCTTGTGCGCGCCGACCGGCCGCGCGGCGAAGCGACTGGCCGAGGTGTCGGGCCGCGAGGCCAAGACGGTGCATCGTCTGCTCGAGGTGAACCCCGCGCGCGGCTTCGACCGCACCGCCGAGAATCCGCTGGAAGGCGATCTCGTGTTGTGCGACGAAGCCAGCATGTTGGACGCGCCGCTGGCGATGCACCTGGCCGAGGCCGTGCCGCCGGGCGGGCATTTGGTGCTGGTCGGCGACGTCGATCAACTGCCCAGCGTCGGGCCGGGCAACGTGCTGGGCGACCTCATCGCGTCCGGCCGCGCGCACACGGTGCGGTTGGACAAAATCTTTCGCCAGGCCGGCAGCAGCCGCATCGTCCCCAACGCCCACCGCATCCGCGAAGGCCAGCTGCCCGAAATCTCCGCGACCAAGGACAGCGACTTTTTCTTCTTGCCGGAAGAAGACCCGGTCAAGCTGCGCGAGTTGGTGGTCGACCTCGTGGCGCGGCGGCTGCCGCAGGCGTACGGCCTCGACCCGCGCGAAGACATCATGGTGCTCGCGCCGATGCACAAGGGCGAAAGCGGCGTGGCGCGCCTCAACGAAGCGCTGCGCGACAAGCTGAATCCCACGGGGCGCACGCTGCGGATCGGCGAACGCGAGTACCGCGAGGGCGACCGCGTGATGCAGACGGCCAACGACTACGACCGCGATATCTACAACGGCGACCTCGGCCGCGTGCAGCGGGTGTCCGGCGACGGCAAAGGGATCATCGTCGATTTCGACGGCCGCCTCGTCGAGGCGCGCGGCGCGGAACTCGACGACCTCGTCATGGCCTACGCGGTGAGCATTCACAAGTCGCAGGGCAGCGAATACCCCTGCGTGGTCGTGCCGCTGCACAGCCAGCATTACATCCTGCTCGCGCGCAACCTGCTCTACACCGCCGTGACGCGCGGCAAACGCCTCGTCGTGCTGTGCGGCTCGCCGCGCGCCCTGCGCCGCGCCGTGACCCACAACCCGGCCCAAACCCGCCGGACGCTGCTGGGCAAACGCCTGCGGGAAGAAAAACCCGGAAGGCTAATCTAAGTGAAAAGCGAAAAACGACCGCGTCCCGGCCAGTCGTCCGTTCCTGGTCGTTCGTGGCGCTTGATTTGGCCGGCCGGTAGTGCAATTATTTTCGAGTCCGGCCTCAATGCAAACAAAAAGGAGACGGGAGATGACGAAGAGTTTGTGGTATCTGGTGTTCCTCGGGTTGGTCGCAATGCTGATCGCCGCGGCGGTGGCTTGTTCCTCGGACAGCGGCGGCGGCGATGACGACTCGGGCGGCGATGACGACGCCGCCGATTGCACCCCGGTTGACAATCCCATACCGTCGGCCCAATGCAGTTCATTCTGCTCCGACACCACGTGCGGCGTCGCGGTGCAGTGTGGTTTTGAATCCACCTTGGCGCAATGCTCGTCAGACTGCCTGATCCAGTGTCAGAAAGGTTGCATGGGGCTGGACCAGGTGGACTGTTTCACCAATTTCACCGACTGTGACACGCTGAATAGTTGCTTGGGCATCAACAAATAGAGGTCGTCGTTCGCGCGGTCTGCGGACGACTTCGTTTCAAGCGATCTCAATAATTCAAGGCGGTCGGCGAGAGTGTCAGACGAGTGGTGATGAACTGCCGTTAGCTTGCTGACGCGCCGTTGAATTGTTTGTGTTGACTCGGGTCGCCGCCTAATTTTTCACTCTTCACTTTTCACTCTTCACTTTTCACTCTTTCAAAATCCGCATCCTGATTTGTCGTCATTCGCCGGATTCCACACCGCATCGTCGTCGGTCGTGTCGTCGTCGGTGATGTCGTCGTCGCCCGCCGAATTGACCGTGACGCGCACCACGGATGGCGCGCTACTCAGTTGGCCGTCGCTGACCACCAGGTCAAAAAACAGGTCGCCCGCGGACGTCGCGACGAAAGTCGGCGTGGCCGACGTGACGCCGTTGAGGTTGACCGCCGGTCCGCCGGTTTGCGCCCATTGATAGTAAAGCGGATCGCCGTCGGGATCGAAACTGCCGCTGCCGTTGAGATGAACGGTGCTGCCCAGCGCGACCGTTTGATCGTTCCCCGCGTCGGCCACCGGCGGTTGGTCTTCCTGCGCCGCCAGATGTCCGACCCACAACACTCCGCCCAGCACGAGCATGATCGCGACGACGTACCGCATGGTCGGGTTACCTCCCGCTTTTAGGCTAGTCACCCTCGGCGCGGGTGACAAGGGCGACGGAAGACCAGCCGCGGTTCGCCGGGTTTTATTATTCTCTGTATTGACGCGCGGCGCACACTGGTACTAACCTACGTCGCCATGCGGCTGTTTCCCGGCCGCGCGTCAAAGGAAAGGAACCGGCCATGGCGAAGAACCCCTCTTCCGACAAGGCGCAGTTGAAAAAAGAGACCGCACCGGCGGCCGACGAGCCGTGCTTCGCGAAGAAGAAAAACAACAACGCCAACCCGGACATCAAGCGGCTGCTGGCCAAGGCCCGCAAGTTCCAGGGCACGAGCGCCAAGCGGCTGGGTCTGCTGTTTTCCGGCGGACCCGCGCCGGGCGGCAACGCGGTGATCTCGGCGGCGTCGCTGGCCGCGCTGAATGACGGCTGGGAAGTCATCGGCTTCTACAAAGGTTACGCCAATCTCGAACAGTTTGATCGCCAGTCACCGCGCATGTTCAAAGAAGGCGTGCACTTCAAACGCCTCGGCTACGAAGACGTAACCAAGATCCGCCAGATCGGCGGCGTGGTGATCAAGACCTCGCGCGCCAATCCGAGCAAGTCGGAACACGGCGAAATCAAGAAGCCGGAAGACCTGCTCGACCGGCAGATGGCCATGAAGCTGTACAAGGTGCTCGACGCGCTCGAATTCGTCGGCGTGCAGGCGCTGGTGTCGATCGGCGGCGACGACACGCTNNCCGGCTTAGGGAGCGGAGGGCCGTAGCGGGATCACTCAGTTAATACCCAGCCCTCGCCGCGGCGGGCCATCCTTTATAATAAGGTTCTCTCATCCGAAAGAAATCGCTTGTTATAAGGGAGCAATCATGTCTGCGAAGCGAATCGGGATTCTGACGGGCGGCGGCGACGTTCCGGGCCTCAATTCCGTCATCAAATCCGTGGTGTACCGAGGAAGCGAGATGGGCTGCGAAGTGATCGGTATTCGCCGCGGCTGGGAAGGGTTGACGCACGTCGATCTGCGCGAGCCGGCCAGCCGCACGCGGTACCTGCTGCCGTTGAGCCGGGAAAACACGCGCACCATCGACCGCACCGGGGGCACGTACCTGCACAGCTCGCGGACCAATCCGTCGAAGATGAAGAAACTGCCGCCGGTGCTCGAAGGCCAGTCGTTCCCGCAGAAGGAATCCACCAAAGAAGGCGTGACGTCGGTGGTGTTCGACGTCACCAAGGCCGTGCTGGCGAACATCGCGACGCTGAACCTGGATTATCTGATCTCGATCGGCGGCGACGACACGCTGAAGACCGCGTATTACCTGCACCTGCTCGGCGTGCCGGTCGTACACGTGCCCAAGACGATCGACAACGACTACTTCGGCATCCCCTGGACCTTCGGCTACTTCACCGCCATCGAGGCCGCGCGGCAGGCGGTGAAGGTCTACAACCAGGAAGCGCAGACCACCGACGCGTGGTGGATTCTCGAATTGATGGGCCGCAAGACCGGCTGGTACACGCTGGGCGCGGGCATCTCCGGCGAGGCCGTGCGGATGATCGGCCCGGAAGAAGTGGGCCCGCAGGTGGACATCAACAAACTGGCCGGCGGAATTCTCGACCTGATTTTGCAGCGCGAGAAGATCGGCAAGCACTACGGGGTCGTGCTGGTTTCCGAGGGTCTGGTCGACAAGTTGCCGCCCGAACAGCGGCCGCAGGAAGTCGACACGCACGGCAACGTCAAGTTTTCCGAAGCCTTTTTCGGACACAAATTGGCCAAGCTGATCGGCGAACTCTACGCCGAAGAAAAGAAAAAGGCGGGCGAGAAGACCACGAAGCTGCAGATCAAATCCGAAACCGTCGGCTACACCACGCGCTGCGTCGAGCCTTCGGCTTTCGATATTCTGCTCGGCAGCCAACTCGGCATGGGCGCGTTCAAACTCGTGCGCGAATGCAACTTCGGCTCGATGGTCAGCGTCGGCGACAACATGGAGCTGCGCTCGGTGCCGTTCGATGACTTGATCGACCCGGTCACGTTCCGCACGCGGCTGCGCTACGTTCCGATCAACGGCGATTTCTTCAAGATGGCCAAGGCGCTCGAATTCCGCCGCCAGTTCGACGTGTAACGCGATTCAACCGGGTGGCACTGGCACGCGAGGCCCTGCGAGCTTGCCAGTGCTTGCCCCGAGATAGCACTGGCAAACTGCGCTACGCTACGTGTGCCAGCGCCACCCAATTCCACCCGTATTCACGCTCTTACCCGACGCTGCGACACGCGTTACAATTCAATCATGAGTCGGCGGATTTACGTTCTCGTTGCGCTTTTATCCTTCATCGCGCCGGCATGTGCGGCGGGCCGGACGCAGGCGGCGAATCCGTGGATCGACATGCCGGGCTATGCGCAAGGTCGTTACGTCGTGCTGCATCCGAACGAGGCGAGCGACCAACCCATGCCGCTCTGTTTCGCGCTGCACGGTCGCGGCGGCGACGCGCTCAGCTACGCGCGCGTGTGGCACGAGGCGCTGCAAGGGAAATACCTCGTCGTCGCGCCGCAAGCGCCGTTGAAAAACCGGATGGGATACAACGTGTCGGCGTGGCAAGGCTCGGTCGACCGCGACTATTTGCTGAAAATTTGGGACGACATTCAGGCGCAATACAAGATCGATCGCGCGCGCAGCGTCGTCGTCGGCTACAGCGCGGGGGCCGGCGTGGCGATGCAACTCGTCAGCAATCGCCGCGCACAATTCGCCGGGTTGATTCTCCACGCGGCGGCGTCGGTTCATTCGCCGAGCGAGGTGCAGGGCCTGCACGTCTTTCTCTTGGCCGGCGAACGCGATATCGGCTTCACGCCGACCAAGGCCATGCAACTGCGCGACCGGCTCGCCGGCGCGGGCGTCCCCGTGCAACTGCACATCGTCGAGGGCGCGACGCACGCGTCGGTGTACGACAAGGTGCGCACGGCGGCCGATTGGGCGTTGCGCGGCTTCGCCCTGCCGGAATAGCGGATGTTTATTCCGTACAAAGACCTGAACCCGTCGCGCACGTTTCCGGTTTTCACCATCGGTTTGATCGCGGCCAACGTCGCCGCCTTCGTTTACCAGCTTCACGATCCGCAAGGCGGGCTCGAATACGCGACCGTGCCCGCGAACTTGTGGAACGTCGTGCGGCATCACACGCTGTGGCCGCTGGTCACGCTGTGGACCGGCACGTTTCTGCACGGCGGCTTCGTCCACATTTTTTTCAACATGCTGTTCCTGTGGGTGTTCGGCAACAACGTGGAAGACCAGCTCGGGCACTTTCGCTTTCTGGGCTTCTATTTGCTCGCCGCGCTGCTGGCCACGCTCTGCCAGGTCGTGGCGGCGCCGCGTTCGCATCTACCGATCATCGGCGCGTCGGGCGCGATTTCGGCGGTGCTCGGCGCGTACCTTTACTATTTTCCGCGGGCGCGCGTACGCACCTTGTTCATTCTGGTCATCATCCCGCTCGTCTTCGAATTGCCGGCGGCGCTGGTGCTGGGCCTCTGGTTTGTCGGGCAAATCCTCTCGTCGATTTACAGCACGTCCAGCGGGGCGGGCGTCGCGTGGTATGCGCACATCGGCGGCTTCCTGTTCGGCTTCTGCGCGGCATTGATGGGGAAGAAACGGTAAGGGCAGGTCACAGCCGAGGGCGCCCATCTGCGCTAACTTATGTCGTCGACCCGATGAGGTTGTCATTTCGACCGAGCCCCGAGTGCATCCGAGGGGCGAGCGGAGAAATCCCTCCCTTGCTGATACGCCCAACCTTTTCCGTGGCGGCAATCAAAGGAAGAACTACAATCTCAAGAAAGCGATCCCTCCGCTACGCTTCCGCGCTCCGCTTCACTTCGTTTCGCTCCGCGCGTCCGCTCCGGTCGGGATGACAGGAAAAGAAAAACCTTTGCGCGAAAGTTAGCGCCTATCGCCGAGGGCGGCTGCGCGCCAATCCGCAATCGGCAATCGCGTTTACCTGAACCGCTCGTTCATCGCCTTGTGCAGCAGGATGCGCCACTCGTAGTCGGTGCGCTTCTGGATTTCGTCGATGTCTTCTTTCGACAAATGGCGGAAGCGGCCCTGGAGCTTGAGGTATTCGAACACCGGCACGTCGCGCGGCTCGATGTTGATGTGATAATCCTCGCCGTTGTAGACCTCGTAGATGGGGAACACCTTGGTGTACGTGGCCAGGCGCGTCACCTCGATCGACAGCTCGGAACTGATGCGCCAACCGGGCGGGCACGGCGCGAGGATGTGAATGAACTTGGTGCCGTAAATCTTTTTCGCCTTCTTCACCTTGGCGATCAGGTCCTCCGGAAACGCGACGCTGGCGGTGGCGACGTACGGCGCTTTGTGGCCGGCGAGAATCTGCACGATGTTCTTCTTCGGGCCGCGCTTCGGATGCCGCTCGGGCGTGGTCGTGGTCCAGGCCTTGTCGGGCGTGGCGCCGGAGCGCTGAATGCCCGTGTTCATGTACGCTTCGTTGTCGTAGCAGAAGTAGATGAAGTTCTCGTTGCGCTCGGCCGCGCCGGACAGGCTTTGCAGGCCGATGTCGAACGTGCCGCCGTCGCCGGCGAAGACCATCACCTGCGTTTTCGTGTCGCCCTTCATGTCGAGCGCCGCGCGCACGCCTGACGCCGCCGCGCCGGACGTTTCGAACGCGGTGTGCAGGATCGGCACTTGCAGCGCGCTGTAGGGGTACTGGCCGGAGATGATCGTCCAGCAGCAAGCGGGGATGACGCAAATCGTCTCTTCGCCCATCGCCTTGAGCACGTGGCGCATCGCGGACGCGCCGCCGCAGCCCTGGCAGGCGAGATGGCCGCTCTGCATGATTTCTTCGCGCGGGTAATTGTCCCTCATGGCTTCAACCCCTTCCAGTACAGCAAGGAATCGGGTTTGCTTTTGGTCTCGACCTCTTCGACGATCTCGCGCAACGTATCGAGGGTGATGTCGCGTCCGCCCAGGCCGGCGATGTAGCCGAAGACTTGCGGCATGTCGGCCACGCCGGCGCACGCGCCGCGGATTTCGTCGGCCCAGATGCCGCCCTTGCCGAAGCTGATGTTGCGGTCGACCACCACCGCTTTCTTTTTGCCGCGCAACGCCCGGCGCAAGGCCTCGACCGGGAACGGCCGGAACATGCGCAGCTTGAGCAGCCCGACTTTCTTGCCCGCCGCGCGCAGGTTTTTGACCACGACCCGCGCGGGGCTGGTGGTGGTGCAGGTGGTGATGAGCACCGTGTCGGCGTCGTCGCAGTCGATGGCTTCCGTCAGGCCATACGACCGGCCGAAGATCGCGTCAAATTCGCGGTCCGCCTGCTCGGCGACCGTCACGACCCGGTCCATCGCCTGCTGAATCTTGTAGCGGATCTCCATGTAGCTGTCGGGCATCACCAGCGCGTTGAACGAGCGCGGGTCTTTCGGGTTGAGGAAGAGGTCCGGCCGGTACGGCGGCAAATAGCGATCGACGATTTCCTGGTCGGGAATATCCACCGGCTCGTAGGTGTGACTGAGGAAGAAGGCGTCGTAGCAGACCATCACCGGCAGCCGCACCTGCTCGGCGATGCGGTACGCCTGCAGCACCGAGTCGAGCACCTCCTGATTGTCCTCGACGTAAATCTGCACCCAGCCGGTGTCGCGTTGCGCGAGCGAATCGGTCTGCTCGGACCAGATCGACCAGCCCGGCGCCATCGCGCGGTTGACGTTGACCATCACCAGCGGCAGCCGCGCGCCCGACGCCCAGTGCAGCAGCTCGTGCATCAGCGCCAGGCCGTTGGCCGAGGTGGCGGTGAAAGTCCGCACGCCGGTGCTCGCCGCCGCGATGATCGCCGCCATCGCCGAGTGTTCCGACTCGACCTTGAGGAACTTCGCGTTCAGGCGGCCGTCGGCGCAAATCTCGGACAGTTCCTCGACGATCTGCGTCTGCGGCGTAATCGGGTAGGCCGAAATCACCTGCACGCGGCTGAGCATGACCGCGTAGCTGGCCGCGTGGTTGCCCATCAGGACTTTTTTCATGTCCTACTCCTCTTCGAGGACCATGGCCGACCGCGGGCATTCCTTCACGCAGATGCCGCAGCCTTTGCAGTAATCGAAACTGATGTCGTAGCCGTAACCGCCGTCGGTTTTGTGCGCGATGGCCACATCCGGACAGAACATGTAGCAGTTGTCGCACATCGTGCACACGCCGCAGTGGAAGCAGCGCTCGGCCGCGTGCGCCGCCGCCTCGTCGGCCAGACCGAGATTGATTTCGGCGAAGGTCTTCATGCGTTTGGGCATCGGCAGCCGCGGCATTTCGTCGCGCGGCATTTTCTCGAAGTGCCAGAGGTTGATTTCCGCGAACGGCACGACGTGCTTGCCGCCGATGTGCTTTGCGTGCGACTGGCCGGTCTTCAAATATTGCGCCGCCGAGACGCAGCCCTTCTCGCCGATGATGATATTGCCGCCGACCTCCGCCATCGTCGCGCCGAGCAAAAAGCGGTCGATGGCGATCGCCGCGCGTTTGCCGTCGCCGATCGCCCGCGCCACGTTTTGCTGCGCGCTGGCGATGTCGCCGCCGGCGAAAACCGCCGGGTGGCTGGTCAGGCCGAAGTCGTCGATCTTGATCTTGCCCCACTCGCGCTTCACTTCGTCGGGCAGAAACGACAGGTCGCCCACCTCGCCGATCGCGGTGAGCACCATGTCGCACGGCGCGATGAATTCCGTGCCCGACAAGACGACCGGACGGCGACGGCCCGATTCATCCGGCTCGCCGAGCGTCATGCGCTGCAGCTCGAGACCCGCGACCGCGCCGTCCTCCACGATGATGCGTTTGGGCGCGGTGAGAATTTCGAGCTTCACGCCCTCGGCCTTCGCGTCTTCCACCTCGTCTTCAAAGGCGGGCATCTCGACTTCGGTGCGGCGATAGAAGATCGTCACCTGTGCGCCGAGGCGACGCGCCACGCGCGCGGCGTCGACCGCGCTGTTGCCGCCGCCGATCACCGCCACACGCTTGCCGACCTTCACCTTTTCGCCGAGCGCCGTGCGGGTCAGCAGCGCCAGGCCGGGCATCACGCCTTCCGCGTCCTCGCCGGGCACGTCGAGCGCGCGGTTGGCCAGCACGCCGGTCGCCACGAACACCGCGTCGTACGCCAGCATCTTGGCGAACGGCGCGTCCTTGCCGACGCGCGAACCGAGCACGAACTCGACGCCCATTTTTTCGATATCGGCGATCTCGCGGTCGAGAATTTCATCGGGCAGGCGATAAGCCGGAATGCCGACGCGCAGCAGACCGCCGGCCTTGGGCAGCGCATCGTAGATCGTCGCCTGGTGGCCGAGGCGCGTCAGGTGATACGCCGCGGACAGGCCCGCCGGCCCCGCGCCGACCACCGCGACCTTCTTGCCGGTCGCTTTGCGCAGCGGCTTCATCACCTCGCCGCTCGCGTGATCCGCCGCGTAGCGCTCGAGCGCCTGAATGCTGGTCGCCTGGTCAAACTGCGTCCGATTGCACGCCTTCTCGCACGGATGGAAACAGACGCGGCCGGTCACCGCCGGCAGCGGGTTTTCTTCCTTCAGCAGCCGCCACGCCTCGGCCGGCTTGCCTTCGCCGATCAGGCGAATGAAACCCTCGATGTCGTTGCCCGCCGGGCAAGCCTCGTTGCAGGGCGGCACGCGATCCGCGTAACGCGGGCGCAGGTAGCGCCAACTGCCGGTCTTGTTCCACAGCATCGTGGACACCGACACCACCAGTTCGGGCATCTCGCTCGCGCCGCGAAAGACGATCGGTTTGTGCTCGGCCATCGCTCAATCCTTTGCGAAGAGAACTTGTTCGTACGCGTCCCGCGCCGCCTGGGCGTTGGCGTCGGGTTTGATCGGCGCTTCTTCCTTGATCGCCTCGCAGACGTGGTCGATCTGCGCCAGGCCGATCACCCGCGCCATCGCGCCGAGGATCGCCGTGTTGACGATCGGGCTCGACGGCGTGCCCAGCCGGTGCTTCACCGCAATCGCCGAGGCGTCGACCGTGGCGACGCGGAAATGTTGGGCGAGCGCCGGGAATTCCGCGGGCTGCTTCGTCGTGTTGATCAGCACCCAACCGCCTTCGCGCAATCCTTTGGTCGGATCGATCGCCTCCATCAGCGTATGATCGAGCACGACGATGTGGTCGGGGGTGTAAACGTTGTTGCGGATGAGGATCTTGTCCTGGTCGATGCGTAAGAACGCCTCAACCGGCGCGCCGCGGCGTTCGACGCCGAAGTTCGGAAAGCTCTGCACGTAACGGCCTTCCTTGAACGCCGCGCAAGCCATGATCTTGCTCGCCACGACGGCGCCCTGGCCGCCCCGGCCGTGGAATCGAATTTCCAACATCGTTGCTTTCCCCCTCGCCTTCCGGCTTTACCGCGTCGCCTGGTCGACGGCGCCAAAAAAAACGGGGCCGCGCGGCCCCGTCAGGCGTTGTACGGATACAGGACGAATAACGCCCGGGGTTTGCCCGTCACCCCGCGTATCGAGTGCGGCACATTGGCGTAGAAGTAAAACGAGTCGCCCGCGGTCAGGCGAATCGCCTCGTCGCCCAGCCGGAACTCGATCTCGCCTTCCAGCACGTGCACGAACTCCTCGCCGTCGTGCTGCAGCGCTTCGCCCGGATCGTCGGTCACCTCGAACTCGACGTAGAACGGCTCCATGTGCTTCTTCGCCAGGCGATAGGCCAGGCTTTCGTAGTTGTACGCGAGCCGCCCAGCGCCGCCCATGTCGTCGTGATGGATCGCCAGCCGTTCGTGCGCGTGGGTGATTTCGTACTTGTCGGACGTTTCGGTGTCGGCGAAAAAATGATCCATCCCGACGCCCAGCAGCTTGGAAAGATTCAGCAGCGTCGCCACCGTCGGCGGCACCACGTCGCTCTCGATTTGGCCGAGCAACACGCGCGAAAGGCCGAGGCGCGCGGCCAGGTCGTCGATCTCCATGTCCTTCGATTCGCGAAGCTCGCGAATCTTCCGGCCGATCCCCAACCGCTTGAGTTCCGCCGCTACCGAATGGGGCATTTCCACCTCCGTGGGTCTCGAGTCAGCGACTTGTACCATCGGTCCAAGATTGTAGCAAGAGGGAGAACGGGCTAATGTGACATATTCTCAATAGGCGAATATCGCTTGTTTTGTAATAAGTTATAGTACCGAGCCTCTTGCATAAATACTAAT
>PMZC01000145.1 GCA_003170555.1 Deltaproteobacteria bacterium | reverse complement strand
ACTACGAGGGATTCGGCTTGCCCGTGCTCGAAGCGATGACCTGCGCCACGCCGCCGGTGGTCAGCCGCGCGACGAGCCTGCCCGAAGTGGTCGGCGACGCGGGCCTGCTGGTGACGCCGGGCAAGGTCGCGGAACTGGCGGAAGCGCTCGGTCGACTCGCCGGGGACGACGAACTGCGGCGCGAGTTGTCGGCCCGGGCGCTTGAGCGTTCGCGCCGTTTCACCTTCGCCGCGATGGCCAAGGCGCAACACGATTTGTACGTGGAAATGATCGATGGCTAAGACGCTGGTGATCAGTCTGCAAGGCATCGGCAACGCGCTGCTCGCGCTGCCGGCGGCGGAAGCGTTGCGCCGCGCCGGCGACGACGTGACGTTGCTGGCGCTGTCGCCGCGCCTGCGACCCGTGCTGGCCCACGCGCCGATGCTGCGCGAGATCATTCTCGCGGGTGACGCGCGCTACCGCGGTTGGCGCGGCCGCCTGCGTCTGCTCACCGAGCTGCGCCGGCGCCGCTTCGACCGCGCGGTCTTTTCGTTTCCGTCGGGCCGCAATTCGTACCGCCTCGCGCGCCTGGCCGGGATTCCGCAGCGCGTCGGCCACGACTATCCCGAACTCGGACGCGTCGCGCGGCATCTGACGATCGGCGTCGCGCCGCTGCGCCAGGGCCACGACCTCGAACAGAATCTGCAACTCGTCGGCTTGCTCGCGCCAAAGCCGGACGTCGCGACGCTGTGGCCGCCGCTCGTCATTCCGCCGGAGTTGATCGAGAAGGGGCGGCAATATCTCGACGCACAAAAGCTCGATCCGTGCGCGCGCTACGTCGGTCTGCACACCGGCAGCGACGGATTGTGGGTCGAGAAGCGCTGGCCGGAGCATCATTTCGCGCGGGTGGCGGAAGCGGTCTACGCGAAGTACGGTCTGCCGGCCATCGTGTTCGACGGACCGGCCGAGCCGGGCAGCGGCCGGCGTGTGGCGCGCGCGGCGTCGTCGCCGGTGCACGCACTCGACGGCTGGGGCGATCTCGGCGACGCCTGGGGCTTGCTGGCCGCGTGCGACTTGTTCGTGTCCAACGATTCGGGCTTGATGAATCTGGCCGCGGCTTCGGGGCTGCCGACCGTCGCCGTTTTCGGACCGAGCGAGGCGCACCGCACGCGCCCGTTCGGCCCGCGCGGCCGCGCCGTGATCACCGACCGCCCGTGCGCGCCCTGTTACGGCCTGGGCCGCTTCGCCGGCTGCCCGCACGAGTACGACCCTTGTTTGGCCGAAATCGCGCCCGAGCGCGTGCTCGCGGCCATCGACGAGTTGATAGGACGATGAAGATTCTGTACGTCGACCAATATTTTTCCGACCGCGACGGCATCAGCGGCGCGCGCGGCTATGAATTCGCGCGGCGGTGGGTCGCGCAAGGGCACCGCGTCACGGTGCTGGCGACGGCGAGCCGCTATTCGAGCCTCAGTCGCCCGCCGCAAACGCGTTTCGTGCGCCGGTTGCAGGTCGACGGCATCGACGTCGTCGCCGTGCGCATTCCTTACGGCCAACAAATGGGCGCCTGGGCGCGGCTGCGCGCGTTCTTCTCGTTCATGATCTGGGCTTCGCTGCTCGGCGTGTTCGCGGCGCGGCACGATGTCGTCTTCGCCAGCTCGACGCCGCTCACCGTCGGCGTTCCGGGCGTAATGATCAGCCGCCTGCGCGGTACGCCGTTTGTTTTCGAGGTGCGCGATCTGTGGCCGCGCGCGCCGATCGAACTGGGCGTGCTCCAGAACCCCGTCGCGATCTTCGTCGCCCGGCTGGCGGAGCGGATATTCTATCGCCTCGCCGCACACGTCATCGCCTTGAGCCCGGGTATGGTCGACGGCGTCGCAAGCGCCGGCGTGGCGCGCGAGAAAATTTCGCTGATCCCCAACGCGTGCGATCTCGATCTGTTCGCTGCGGCGCCGACCGCGGGCGTGCGCGCGAAACTCGGGTTGCCCGACGACGCGATCGTCTTCATTCACGCGGGCGCCCTCGGCCCGTCGAACGACGGCGCGTGGCTGCTCGATCTCGCCGCGCAATGGCGGAAGCAAGGGCGCGATCATCTGCGTTTGCTGCTGCTCGGCGAAGGCAGCGAGCGCGGCGCGTTGGAGCAACGCATCGCGCGCGACGGTCTGACCAACGTCGTGCTCGCCGGGCCGGTCACGCGGCGCGAGGCGGCGGCGATCATCAAGGCGTGCGATGGGGGCCTCGTCTCGTTCGCCGATTTGCCGGTGCTCGCCACCAACAGTCCGAACAAATTTTTCGACTACCTCGCCGCCGGACTGCCGACGATGGTCAACACCGCCGGCTGGACCGGCGAATTGGTCACCGAGGCGCAAGCTGGTTTGGTGCTGCCGCGCGACGCCGCCCGCGCGGCGGAGATGTTGGCCGAGTTGGCGGATGATCCGGCGCGACGCAAGGCGATGGGCGCGGCCGCGCGTCGTTTGGCCGAACGCTTCGACCGCGAGAAGCTCGCCGGCCAGGCGCTCGACGTGCTGCGCCAATCCGCCGCGCAGCGCACGTGCGGCGTCGAAGCGTTGCTCAAGCGCGCTACCGACTTTCTGCTGGCCGCGTTCGTGCTGCTGATCGGCTCGCCGCTGCTGGCGCTCATCGCCTTGGCGATCAAACGCGATTCGCCGGGACCCGTCTTCTTTCGCCAGGAACGCATCGGGCGCGACGGCCGGTCGTTCCGGATGTGGAAATTCCGCACGATGGTCGTCGGCGCGGCGGACCTCGGCGACGGC
>PMZC01000405.1 GCA_003170555.1 Deltaproteobacteria bacterium | reverse complement strand
TGCTGGAGATCCTCAAGCGGATCACCCAGGGCCGGGCCAGCGAGACGGGCATCGACGCCCTGAACCGCTTCAAGGGCGTGATGTACCTCCAGCGCCTGGCGGAAGTGATCCGCGACACGAGCCTGTGCGGGCTGGGCCAATCGGCCCCCAACCCCGTGCTGAGCACGCTGCGATGGTTCCGCGACGAGTACGAGGCGCACATCTACGAGCGTCACTGCCCGGCCGGGGTGTGCACGGAGCTGCGGCGTTACCGGATCGACCCGGCCAAGTGCCGCGGGTGCACGCTGTGCGCGAAGAAATGCCCGGCCGAGGCGATCCTCGGCCACCCCAAGAGCCCGCACTATGTGATTCCCGACAAGTGCATCGGGTGCGGGAGCTGCCTGGAATCCTGCAAGTTCGCGGCGGTCGTGCGGGAGTAGGGCGTGTTCGTTTAGCGGCGGAGCTTGCTCCGCGCGGCGGCGGGCAACGCCCGCCGGAGATGCTACGAAGCGCGGAGAAGGAGTCGTTCCGCGAAGCCGCAAGCGGCGGACGGGCGGGCGATGCCCGCCCGGGAGTTGCCGAAAGGAAGATAACCGTGATCGCGATTGAAGTGAATGGAAAGTCGGTGGAGGCGAAGGAAGGCGAGATGCTGCTGGGCGTGCTGCGGCGCGCGGGCATCCGCATTCCGACGCTGTGCAATATCGAAGGCCTGCCCCCCACGGGGGCCTGCCGCATGTGCGTGGTGGAGGTCGACGGCCAGCGCGGGCTGGCCCCGAGCTGCGCGCTGCCCGTGGCGGCCGGCATGAAGGTGCACACGCACTCCCCGCGGGTCATCCGGGCCCGCAAGACGATCGTCGAACTGCTGCTGGCCAACCACCCCGACGACTGCCTGTACTGCGCACGCAACGGCAACTGCGACCTGGCCAACCTGGCCAAGGAGCACTGCGTGCGCCAGCGGGTCTTCCGCGGCGAGCGCAAGCGCAAGGAGAAGGACATCTCCAGCCCGGCCATCATCCGGGATCCGGAGAAGTGCATCCTCTGCGGCAAGTGCGTCCGGGTCTGCGAAGAGATCCAGGGCGTCTCCGCCATCGATTTCATCAACCGCGGCTCCAAGGCCTTCGTCGGCACCGCCTTCGACGACGGCATGAACGTCTCCAGCTGCATCAACTGCGGCCAGTGCATCGTGGTTTGCCCGACCGGCGCGCTGTCCGAGCACAGCAACATCCGCGAGGTGCTGGCGGCGCTGGAAGATCCGAACAAGTTCGTCGTCGTGCAGCATGCCCCGGCGGTGTCGATCACGCTGGGCGAACTGCTGAACTTCAAACCGGGCAAGGACGTCGTCGGCATCATGACCGCCGCGCTGCGTTCGCTCGGCTTCCAGCGCGTGTTCGACACCAGCTTCGCCGCCGACCTGACGATCATGGAGGAAGGCTCGGAACTGGTGCAGCGCCTGACCCAGGGCGGCGTGCTGCCGATGTTCACCTCGTGCTCGCCGGGCTGGATCAAATTCGTCGAGCAGTTCTATCCGGAGTTCACGCCGAATCTGTCCACCTGCAAGAGCCCGCAGCAAATGATGGGCGCGCTGATCAAGAGTTTCTGGGCGGCGCGCGAAGGCATCGACCCGGCGAAGGTGTACAGCGTGTCGGTCATGCCGTGTACGGCCAAGAAGTTCGAAGCCAACCGGCCCGAACTCGGGCGCGACGGCATGCCCGATATCGACGCCGTGCTCACCACGCGCGAGCTGGCGCAGATCATTCGCATGAGAGGCCTCGACGTGGAGGCGCTCGAACCGCAAGGCGCGGATTCGCCGTTCGGCGAGCGTTCCAGCGCGGGCAAGCTGTTCGGCGCGACCGGCGGCGTGATGGAAGCGGCGCTGCGCAGCGCGTACTTCCTGGTCACCGGGAAGGAGATGCCCAACCTGAAAGTCCAATCCGTGCGCGGCCTCAAAGGCGTGAAGGAAGCGCGGGTGAAGGTGGGCGAACTCGAACTCGGCGTGGCCGTCGTCTCGAGCCTGGGCCACGCGCGTCATCTGCTCGAAGAGATCAAAGCCGGCCGCCACGACCTGCACTTCATCGAAGTGATGACCTGCCCCGGCGGCTGCATCGCCGGCGGCGGCCAACCGCTCGGTCTGGGGACGGCCAACATCAGCGCGCGGATGAAGGCGCTGTATGAAATCGACCGCGACGCGGCGCTGCGCACGTCGCACCATAACCCGTGGGTGCAGCGGCTGTACGCGGAGTTTCTCGAAAAGCCGCTCGGGCCCAAGAGCCACGAGCTGCTGCACACGCATTACGCCCAACGCGAGGTAATCTGGTAGAGTGGCGGATAACATGCACCAGGCAGTCGCCGCACCGCTGATCACCACCATCCAGGAACGATGCCGGATGTGCTACACGTGCGTCCGCGAGTGCCCGGCCAAAGCGATCTCGATTTCCAACGGCCAGGCCTACGTCATCACCGATCGGTGCATCGGCTGCGGCAACTGCGTGCGCGTTTGCAGCCAACACGCCAAGCGCGTGCTGCGTTCGGTCGGCGAAGTGCACATGCTCTTCAACGCCGGGGCGACGACGGCCGCGTGCCTCGCCCCCAGTTTTCCCGCCGAGTTCCACGACCTCGAACCGCGCCGGCTGGTAGGCATGGTGCGCGCGCTCGGCTTCACCTATGTTCACGAGGTGGCCTTCGGCGCCGACCTGGTCGCCGACCGCTATCACAAACTGCTCAGCGAAAACGACGGCCGCAAGTACATCGCCACCACCTGCCCCGCGGCGACCGGTTACGTCACGCGGTACTTCCCCGGGTCGGCCGGGGCGCTGTCGCCGATCGTCTCGCCGATGGTCGCCACCGCGCGGGCGCTGCGCGAACTCTACGGGCGCGACCTGAAGGTCGTCTTCATCGGCCCGTGCATCGCCAAGAAAGCCGAGGCCTACAACGAGCAGCCGGGCGAGGTGGACAGCGCGCTCACTTTCGCGGAGCTGCGCGAGATGTTCGACGAGGAAAAAGTCGATTCGGCCGCCGTCGAACCCAGCGACTTCGATCCGCCCCTCGGCGGCGTGGGCATGTTGTTCCCGATCAGCCGCGGCATGTTGCAGACGGCCCGGCTCAGCGAAGATCTGCTGCAAAGCGAGATCATCGCGGCCGACGGGCGGCGCGATTTCGCCGAGGCGATCCGCGAATTCGACGCGGGCGACCTCGACGTCAAACTGCTCGAGGTGCTGTGCTGCAACGGCTGCATCATGGGNNGGGCATGACCACCAACCTGCCGCTGTTCCGCCGGCGTTCGGCGGTCAGCCAGTACGCCCGGCAGAAGCTGGCCGCACTCGACATGAACCAATGGCGGCGCGACATGCAGCGCTTCGAGAACCTCAACCTGCACCGCAAATTCCTGCAAGTCGAAGGCCGGCAGGATTTGTACAGTTGGTTGTACAGCCCGATGTTCTCCGACTTCGATTTGCGCCGGCAGTTCTCGCTCGACGACCAGCAGACCCTGATGCCGACGCGCGACGAACTCGTCGAGATTCTGCGCCGGCTGGGCAAGGTCACGCAGGAAGACGAACTGAACTGCGGCGCCTGCGGCTACGACACGTGCCGCGAACACGCCGTGGCGATCTACAAGGGCCTGGCGGAAATCGAGATGTGCCTGCCCTACTCCATCGAGCAACTGCGCAAGGCGGTCAAGGAGCTGGACATCTCGCATAGCCGCCTCGCCGAAGCGCAGCAGGCGCTGATCCAGTCGGAAAAGCTGGCCAGCATGGGGCAGCTCGCCGCCGGCGTCGCGCACGAGGTGAACAATCCGCTCGGTGTGGTGTTGATGTATGCGCACATCTTGCTCGACGAATGCCCGACGGATTCGAAGCTCTTCACCGATCTGAAACTGATCGTCGACCAGGCGGACCGCTGCAAGAAGATCGTGGCCAACCTGCTCGACTTCGCGCGGCAGAACCGCGTGGTCCTCATGCCGACCGACGTGCGCGAGATCGCCGACGCCGCGCTGCGGTCCTTGCCGCCGCCCGACGGCGTGACCGCGCACGCGACGCACGAGATCGAAGACCCGGTGGCCGAGCTGGACAAAGACCAGATCAGCCAGGTCGTCACCAATTTGATCAGCAACGCCTACGCCGCGATGGAAGCCGGCGGCGGTGCGCTCACCGTGAGCACGTCGGGCGACGCGACGCACGTGCGTTTCGTCGTCGCCGACACCGGTTGCGGCATTCCGCAGGAGAATCTGCACAAGGTTTTCGAACCGTTCTTTACGACCAAGAAGATGGGCAAAGGCACGGGCCTCGGTTTGGCGGTGACCTACGGCATCGTCAAGATGCACCGCGGCGATATTCAGGTGAAGTCGAACGCGGACGCGAGCGCCGGTCCGACCGGCACGACGGTCACCGTCACCCTGCCCCGTCTGCCGCAACCGGGATGACGACGTTTGCCCTGAACCGTACGACGTGATAATCAATGGCCGCCCCGCGGCGGCGGACCGAAGAGGCAGGTGAACATGGAACCGAATACCAAAACGGTGCTGGTGGTCGACGACGACCACGACTATCTCACGCAGATGCAGATGCGGCTCGAAGCCGCCCATTACCGCGTCCTCACCGCCGACTCCGAGAAGGAAGCCGAAGAGCTTCTCGCCCAGACGCGGCCCGATCTCGCCGTGCTCGACCTGATGATGGAAAACATGGACGCCGGTTTCGTGCTCTGCCACCGCATCAAGAAGATGGACCCGAAGATTCCGGTGATTTTGGTGACCGCGGTCAGCGCCGAAACCGGGCTGGATTTCGAAGCCGCCACGCCGCACGAAAAATCGTGGATGAAGGCCGACGTCCTGCTGACCAAGCCGGTGCGCTTCGAGCAACTGCAACGGGAAATCGATCGCCTGTTGAAGGCGTAATATTCCGTGGGGCGGGTCTCAAACCCGCCCGGATCGTTCGTAGGGGCGGGTCTTAGGCCCGCCCAGGGCATGCGTAGGGGCGGGTCTTAGACCCGCCCACGGCAGGTCTGAGACCTGCCCCTACATCGAACGCGTTAGGTGGTGCGTTGACTCGCCTGAACATCCTGATCGTCGATGACGAACTCGGCATGCGGCTCGCCGTGGCGCGCGCGCTGGAGCATTTCTCCATCACGCTGCCGGAGGTCGAGGGGCCGGTCGAGTTCAACATCACGCAGGCCGGCACGGGCGAGGAAGCGCTGGAGCTGCTCGAAAAAGGTCCGGTCGACATTCTGCTGCTCGACCACAAGCTGCCGGGCATCTCCGGCCTGGACGTGCTGTCCGAGATGGCCGAGCGCAAGATCGACTGCCTGACCGTGATGATCACCGCCTATGCTTCGCTCGACACCGCCGTCGCGGCGACCAAACGCGGCGCGTACGATTTTCTCGCCAAGCCGTTCACGCCCGACGAACTGAAGGCCACCGTCCGCAAGATGGCCAAGCACTTGGTGCTGCAACGCGAGGCGCGCAAGCTGGCCGAAGAAAAGCGGCAGGTCCGCTTCCAGTTGATTTCGGTCGTTGCGCACGAGCTCAAAGCGCCGATCGGCGCCATCGAAGGCTACCTCTATCTGCTGCGCGACAAGCCCGCCGGCAACGACCTGGCCGCGTACGACAAAGCCATCGACCGCAGCATCACGCGCCTGCAAGGCATGAGAAAGTTGATCACCGACCTGCTCGACATGACGCGCATCGAGTCGGGCCAGAAGAAGCGCGAGATCACGCCAGTCGATTTCCGCGAGGTCGTGCAGAACGCGATCGACACCGCGGCGCCCGAAGCCAACGCGCGCGGCATTGCGATCAATTTCCCGCCGGGCGAGGCGCCGGTGCTATGGGCCGACCGCGGGGAGATCGAGATCATCGCCAACAACCTGCTGACCAACGCGGTGAAGTACAATCGCGACGGCGGCCGCGTTGACGTGACGTTGTGCGTTGACGGCGAGCGGCTTGTCTTCGCGGTGGCCGACACGGGCATCGGCCTGACCAAAGACGAAGCGGCCAAGCTGTTTCAAGATTTCGTGCGCATCAAGAACAAGAAAACGAAAGACATCATGGGCAGCGGCCTCGGCCTGTCCATCGTCAAGAAGATCGCGCAGATCTACGGCGGCGACGTCGCCGTGCAAAGCGAGCCCGATGTCGGCAGCACCTTCACCGTGACGCTGCGTCAAGACCAGACGCCGCCCGAGGCGCCTGCCGGGTCCGCCGATGGCCAGCCCACCCAGGCCTGAGCGCGCGCCGCTCGGCCGTTTTCGCAAGATACTCTTCGCCGTCGCCGTCATCGCCGGATTGCTCGTCCTCGTCGCGCTCGCCGGCGAGATGATTCTGTCGGCCACCGGCGCGCGTTTCGACATCGCGGTCGAGCAGGCCGCGTTCCGCGACTACCACGCGCGGGCCGGCGCGACGCAGCAAGGGCGCGACCCTGACACGCGACAAACGTTTCCCATCGTCTTCAACCAATTCGGTCTGCGCGATGCGACCAGCCGCCGCGACGCCCCGGCGTCGGATCGCGTGCCGGTGCTCGTGCTCGGCGACAGCTTCGTCGAGAATCTCGGCCTGCCGTGGGACCGGGGGTTCGTCGCGCAACTCGAGCGAGCGATGCGCGCGACCGACTCGCGGGTCGAGGTAATTTCCGGCGGCCTCGGCGGCATCGGCACGGACCGCGAATTCGACCTGCTGCGCGAGCTCGCGCCAAGCGTGAAACCGCGGCTGGTGATATTGCTGTGGTTCAACAACGACCTGTGGGACATCACCGTCGGCCTCCACATGAAACGCTCGCCGCCTCGCTGGCTCCAACGGTCGTACCTTTTTCAATTCCTGACCGACCGCCTATCGCGCCTGACCGGCGGCGATGTTCCGCAAGAAAAGCACCGTCTGCTTTACGCCCCGTTCTTCACCGACGGCGAACGCGATCCGCTTATCGTTCACGCGCTGGACCGCACCGGCGCCTTGCTGGCGCAGATGAACGACTACTGCCGCGGACACGACGCGCAATTCGCCGTCGTCGCCGCGCCCAACGCGATTTCATTTTCCCCGATCACGACCCGCGCCGCGTACGCGGAAACGGCGGCGGCGCTCGGCCGCAAGCTGACGGATTTCCGGCCGGGGCTGCCGTACTATTTGCTGGCGCAAGCGGCGGCCGCGCGACGGATCGCGGTCTATCCGTTCTTGTTCATCGACTTCGAACGCGCGCTTGCCGGCCTACCGCCGCAGACGGAGGAAACCCGCCGCCGGCTCTTCTTCGTCAACGATCCGCACTGGAACGCAAACGGGTGTAGAATTGCGGCGCAGGCGGTCGCACGGTGGCTGGCGACAAGATGAGGGCGTGAGAATTGCGGATTGCGGATTGCGGATTGCGGATTAGGCGAACGCCCACCCTGTCTTCCCCGGCCGATCATTTTTCATTTTTCATTTTTCACTTTTCATTGCCGCGCCCGGAGCGCGCGTGACATGCGCGTCCTGCTGATCAACCCCGCCGAACGCGACGTGCTGCAGGCGAATCTGCCGCGTGAGATCGAAGCGGTGCGCGGCGCGAACCCGCCGATCAGCCTGCTGCAAGTGGCGGCGGCGGCGCGGGCGTGGGCCGGGGCGCAGGTTTCGCTCATCGATGCGCACGCGTCCAACTTCACCGCGGCGCGGGTGGCGGAGAAGGCGGCGGCGCTGCGGCCCGATTGGATCGGCCTGGGCGCCGTTTCGTTCACTATGCCCGCGGTGCTCGCGCAGGTCGCGGCGCTCAAGAACGTGCTGCCGCGCGTACCGGTCTGGCTCGGCGGATTGCAGCCGTTTTTGTATCCGGAAGAGACGCTCGCGCTGCCCGGCGTCAGCGGCCTGGTGCTCGGCGAGGGCGAACATCCGCTCGCGGCGTTGTGCCGGCATACGAACGACCCGGCCGCGCTGCGCGTCGCGCCCGGCCTGCGTTTCCGGCATGACGGCGAACTCGTCGACACCGGCGTCGCGCCGCCGATCGCCGCGCTCGACGAATTGCCGCAGCCGGCGTACGACCTGCTCGAACCGCGGCTTTACAGTTCGGTGCTCACCGACGCGCGGCCGGTGGCCATCGCGATCACCAGCCGCGGCTGTCCGTACCGCTGTTCGTTCTGTTCGCGGTCGGTGACCGGCAAACGCTTCCGCCCGCACGGCGCGGCCTACGTGCTCGAGACGTTCGCGCTGCTGCAAAAGCTCGGTTTCGCCGCGGTGCTGATCTACGACGAGGTGTTCACCATCGACCGCCGGCGCGTGCTCGACATCTGCGCCGGCCTGCGCCAACGCGGTCGCGGCCTACCCTGGATGGCGCGCGCCACGGCGCCCAGCGTCGACGAGGAACTGCTCCGCGAAATGGCGGCGGCGGGTTGTGAATGGATCACCTTCGGCGTGGAAGCCGGCGACACACGCGTCCTCAAACGCCTGAACAAAGCGCTCGACCTGACGCGGGCGCGCGAGGTTTTCGCCGCGGCGCGACGCGCGGGATTGAAGACGCTGGCCTACTTCATGGTCGGCAATCCGGAAGAGACGGCGGCCGAGGTGGACGCGTCGGAGCGCCTGTTGCTCGAACTCGATCCCGACATGGCGCACGTGTCGGTGTACACCGTGTATCCGGCGACGGCGCTCTACGACGAGGGTTTGCAGGCGGGGCTGTTCGGCGATGTCTGGCGCGAATTCGCCCGCCGGCCGACGATGGATTTCGCTCCGCCGCTGTGGCCCGGACCGCTGTCGCGCGAGCAGCGCTTCGCGGCCGTGCGCCGCATATACCGCCGCTTTTATTTGCGCCCGAAACGAATTCGGCGGGAATTGAAAAACCTCACTTCGTGGAATGCGCTGAAACGTCGCGTGCGTTACGCGCTGACGTTGTTGTCGCCGAGATGAAAAGGGCGGATACCTAGCTCCGACGAAGCACTGGCAAACTACGCTACGCTCCGTGTGCCAGTGCCACCCGAGAAGACACGAAAAGGGCGGACACGAGGCCCGCCCCGAGATTGCGCGTCGACCTTATCGCGTGACTTCGGACCAGGAGAGAACGTTTACCGAATCGGCGATGATGGAGTACGCCGGCGAGTAGGTGTACCAGAAATTGGGGTCGGAGTTGTTGGTGAACTGGCTCGGGTTCTGCACGGTGACCGACCCGAACGCCGTGACCACGCCGAAGAACTTCACCTTGCCGTGCAACTCGTAGTCGCCCTCGGTGTAGACCAGACCGTTGATCGTGCTTTGGGCGTTGGTGTCGAAGTTGATCAACACGTCGTCTTTCGCGATGAAGGTGACGGTCGGCCCTTTGGCCACGAAGCCGCCGGTGCAAATGACCTTGCCCGTGGCGATCACCGTACCGATGCCCGAGATTTCGCCGTTGATGGTCACATCGCCGTCGACGAAGATCGCGCGGTTGCCGTCCGGACCCACCGGGATGTCGTCAAAGTTGAGGTTGTTGAAGGTCATGTTCGTGTCGCGGTCGCCGTAGACTTTGTCGGTATCAAAACTCCAGGCGGTCGTCGCCGACGAAGCGATCTGCCGCCACGACGTGTCGCTGAGTTTGATCGCCCCGAGGTCCATCGCCGGTTTGTCCGAGCGGTGCACCGCGCCGGTGTCGCCGTCGACGTTGAGCTGGCTGCCAGTCGGCAGATAGATGTTGAGATCCGGCGTGCCGGAGTCGAGATTCAGATAGGCGTTGCCGTTGAGGCGAATGCCTTCGCTCGACACGCGCGGCTTGCCTTCCAGGCGCAAATCGCCGCCGAGGTTGATCACCGCGCCGAAGGCCGTGTCGCTGGTGACGATGGCCTCGATCGTGCGGACCGTGCCGCCCTGGCGCCCGGTGGCGACGACGCGCTTGAGCGTGTCCGACATGACGTCAACGGTCACCGAGTAGTTCGATCCGTTGTTCAGTGACTGGGTGTTGAGATCACCGCTGAACGAGCGGTTCGTGCGCAGCGTGCCGATCGCTTCCTGCAACCCGGACTCCGCCGCCCAAAACGCCTGGGCGCTGGCCTTGTAGTGGCCGGTAATGCGCAGATCGGTGCCCACGACCAGCAGACTGGCCAGACCGAGCAACGACACGCCCATCAGGATCATCAATACAATCACCATGATCATGCCTTGTTCTCGGTTCTTGATCTTCATGGCGCACCTCAATGACACGGGCAGGTCGCGCCTGCCCGGGCAATGTACGTCTGGCACGGCGACGACTCGTTGCCGGACATGTCGACGGCCGTGACATAGTACGTGTAACAATGCTGGCTGGTCCGCAGGTGGACGTCGTCATCGACGTACTGCACCCCCGGCGTGTTGGGATCCGCGTCGCCAACCCGCGAGTACACGCGGGAGAACGAGCCGCAGTCGGTGGAGCGGTAGATGTTGTAGCCGGCGATGTCGGGCTCGGCGCCCGCGATCCAGGACAGATTGATCTGTCTCTCGGCCGCCACGGTCGCGGTGATCCCGAGCGGACAGAACGGGGCCGTCGTGTCGGGGATGTAGTCGTAAGCGTAAGCCCCGGCCGTCGGGCTTCGCGTCACCACCCCGTTGTTGTCGGTGGATTGGAAATAGAGCCAGACGCGCACGTTGGACTGGTAAGGGATGGTCGCCTCCCACCGGCTGTTCGTCGAGCTGTAGGTCATCACGACATGCGCGTAGCCGCTGCTCGGCGCCACCGACGAGAATTTGCTGTCCGCTTTGTAGTAGAGATCGGTGCTGCGGAGGCCCATCCCGGAATGGTCGGTCACCTGGATGTGCACCGGCACCGTGCGGTAGTTCTCGATCTTGATGTAGGTCAGGATCGTGCTGCACGGCGTGTTCGCCGCCGGCTGGTCCTGTTGGGCGTTGTTGAGCTCCGGCGCCGCGTTGAAGGTCAGGGTGATCTGCGGCGAGGCGCACGACGCCGCGGGGGAATTCGTCTTTTGATAGTTGACCACCAGATTAACCGTCGCGTTGGTCATCGCGACGTCGTAGCCCGCCGCCGTGTGACGAATGTAGGTGGTCGCGACCGGGTAGGAATGGGCCAGCCCGCTATGTAACGTAATCGTCGTGGAAGTGAGCGAATCGATGACGGCGGTCTCGGTCCAGCATTTGACCACTTCCGTGACATAGATCGTGTCGCCGACCGCGAACCCGGTGGTCGATTTGACCGAGATGACCTTGGACCCGGCCGGCGCCGCGGCGGAGAGGGTGGAGAAATTGCGCGTGAACACGAAGCGCGCGCTTCTCGCGCCCAGGCCGGCGATCGTCGGCTGGCTGCCCGAGTCGATGCTGATCAGGTCGCCCGATTTTGCGGGACTGGTCGTGTTCGACCAGATCGTCGTGCCGTCGGGAATCTGGATGCTTTCGAGGCGCGCATCCTGAATATCCCACGTCGGCTGCAGCGAGAGAATCTTGGCGGAAACGGACGCATCATTCTTGAGCTGGAACGTCACCTCGTTTTTGTAGGTTCCCGCCGCCATCGGCGTGATCGTTGGGTCACGGTAGATGCCCCCGTCGTGGACGGTGACGGTGACGCCGGAACTGGCGGCGTGGTCGCCTTCGTCGTCGGTCGCCGTGGCGTAGAACTGGTACGTGCCGTCGCACCAGGAGGAGATATCGCCCGACGAGCAGGGGTTGGAATCGCCGCCGAAACCGCAGTACTCGCGGGTCATATCGGTTGCCGGGAAGCCCATCCCAGTGATGTTGGGGTTCGCCGTAAACTGCATCGACGCAATACCCGCGCCGTTGTCCAGATCGAATGACGGCGGGTTGTGCAGACCGCCCTGATCGGGGTCGTACGCCCGCGCCTGCAACACCAGCCGGCTGTTGGTGATCGTCTGACCGTCAGTGGGCGAGATGATCATGACGACCGGCGGCACGCCGCCGGGCCTCGCCGACGCGGTGGCGCGAGCCGAGTAGTTGCCGCAGCGGTCGTAGGCGAAGGCCGAGTAGAAGTAGGTGACGCCGTTGGTGAGGTTGCTGTGCGTCTGCATCCCGCTTTGGCCGGGACCGCCGGGGAAGTTGCCGATCTCCTGTCCATCCTGCGGGCTAGTCGGGTAGGTGCTGGTGCTGAAGCGAATCACCACGCCCCCCGTGTCACGGTCGGCCGGATTGGTCCACACCAGGTCGATCGCCTGGTTGCGCGAGATGGCCTGGAAGGGGTTGGGCGCGCTCGGCGGCGTCGGCGGATATTCGGTCGGCGTGGTGTTCGTCGCGCCCGCCGTGGGCGCATCGATCGCCGAACCGGGGCCGTCGCCGTGGGCTTCGTCGGAGGTCACGCCCTCGTTGATGCAATCCACCGCGCTGACCTTGTAGTAGTAGGTCACGCACGAGGTGAGGCCGGTGTCCGTATAGCCCGCCGCCGTGGAATCCAACACGGTCTCGTTGGCGATCAGCGTGCCGGCGTTGGCCACAAATCCCGGGCCCGTGCCGCGATACAAACGATAACCGTGCAGATCGGTGTCGGCCGGCTTCGTCCAGATCAAGGACACCTGACCGACCCCGGAACTCGCTTCCAAGCCCGTGGGCGCGGCCGGCGGATGAGTGTCGTGGATCTGGAACGTGATTTCGTTCGAGTCGGCCGACTCGTTCCAACTGCGGTCGTAAGCGCGAATGGTCACATAGTAGGTGGTATTGGCTTGCAGCCGCAGATCGCTGAGCTGGTCCGCGGTGAGCGTTTCGTCGGAGACTTCCGCCGGCGGCACGAAGTACTGCCTCGACGCGGTTCCGTAATAAACCTTGTACCCGCCGAGGTCGGTCAACGCGGAGCCGTCGCAGGCGTTGGTGGTCGGAGCGGTCCACGAAATACCAAACTGACCACAGGTGTCGGCTTGGGTGACCGTCAGACCGGTCGGCGCGTTCGGCTTGCACGTGTCGGGCGTGAAGGGCCGATTCCCCATGTTGCGCATCTCGACCGCTTCGGAAATCGTGCGCGAAGGACCGCTGGTCCCCCCGGCCGTGAAACGCAACTCCACGCGACGGATGGCGGCGCGCTGAATTTGGTTGAGGCCGTTGACCGCATCCGGAACCATTTCCTGACTTTGGTCGCCGAAATAGTGGAATTCGAAATCCTTCAGGCCTTCCACCAAGGTGACGTTGTCGCGCGTGAGCACGCCTTTCGGGAACGTGACGGCGTACCGCAACTGTTCGATGGTGCGGATCAAAGTGGACCCGGCGGCGTACGAATGCGCCAGCGGCGCGTTGAGATAGATGATGTCCGGCTTGCTGCTCATGTCGACCGGCGCGCCGGACTGCCGCACCAGGATCATCTCGACGTTGCCGCCGCCGTTGATGAAGATGCGGTCGGCCGCTCCGATCGTATCGCGCCCGTGACGCAAGTCGACCTTGAGCTGGGTGTCGCCGGCCGCGGCCGCCTGCGACAACGTGGTCTCGATGTCGGTATCGATATCGCCGAGGAAGGTCATCGAGTACTTCTTGGCCTCGGTGAACGTCTCGCCGGTGGTCACGCCAAAGCCCGCCATGTGCAGTTCGCGGGTTAACTGGTCGACGGCCATCCGTACGGTTTGAAAGACCCGGGTCGATTGCTCGATCTTCTCGAAGCCGCGGTGTTGGCTGATGTAGATCGCATAGGCGGCCGCCACCAAGACGAGGCCGATGCCCAACGCGACCAGCAGTTCGAGCACGGTGAATCCGTGGCGCCCTTTTGTTGTTTTCATCGCGACACCACCGTTTCTACGGAGACGCTTTGTCCGCCGGAGTTGGTCACCTTGACCTCCACCACCTTGAGCGTATCGTCGGCGTTGGGCGTGACAATGGTCTCACGTTTGTAGGCGGGGAAATTCGGAATTGTGCCGAATGCCTCGGTCGACGAAGCCACCTCGTCGTAGGTCTTGGCGCGCTGTTGCTCTAATTGGGCCGTACCCAGATTCGTGCAGGTGGTTACGCCTTGCGACAGATTCTGCCGGTTGGCCGCCGCAACCATGACCGCGGCGACGGAAACCAATCCGATGGCGACCAGCATCGTGCTCACCACGACTTCGGTGAGTGTGAAACCCTCTTCGTTGCGCCAGATCGGTCGTTTCGTCTTCATAGCCACTTCTTCCACGGACCCGGATTGCCGTTGACGTCGAAAATCCAGGTCTGTACCCAGCCGGTGCTGGTGATCTCGATCGCCCGACCGAGATCGACTTTGCCGTCCACCGTGGAGGTCACGTAGATGACGCCGGAGTTGACGGCCGAACCGTTGGCCCGGAACGTGATCGCCGGCGGGTTCGTGCCCCCCAGGTCGATTGAGCTGCTGATCCCGTGGCCGTCGATTCCGGTGGTGGACACCGCCCGAAATTCGAACTCTTTGCCGTAGTCCGCGTAAGTGTGCGAGGCCATGAGTTCGGAATCTTCGGCGCCGTCGAGGTCGCTGTCGCCGTACACGTTGATTTGGTGATGCTCGGTGTCGATCTTCACGATGATGTCGTAGCCGTACTTGATCGCCAACCCACGCGCGTCGCGCAGGGTCTGCGCCAACCCGCGGGTGGCGGCGTTGACGTGCGCCTGCGGCAAATATCCCCGCGCGATGGGAAACGCGGCCATGACCAATGCGGCGATCGTCAAGACGATCATCATCTCGATCAGGCTGAATCCCCCATCGCGCGCCATCGGTCTCATCGAAGCTCCTTCGTCCGTCCGGCCTGGCTTCTTTCTTCTCGGCTTTTTCTTGCCCGGCCTGAACTTCCTTCCTCTATTTTAGCAAGGACGATGCCAAATCGCCGAACCGTTGAAAATCACTGGAGGAAGGTTACAAGAAAAGGGCCAACCGGCGCGCCGAAGCACAAAGACCTCGCCGGGCCACAGGACCGATTACCACGAGAGGCGTATTTCGCAGTTCCAAGCAGGTTCCGGGCGCGATGATCAATCGAACGGCAAGACCACTAACTTACCGATAATAAAGCGATTGATAGACTTTTCACAGCTGCGTGTCTTGGTGTAAGATGATCGACATCGCAACCAGGCGCAGAAATCGGCGAAACCCGCCGATCTACCCTTTAGGTCCCAGGTCCCAAACCCCAAACCTCAAGCCCCAAACCCGTCCCCTTCAGATCATTTCATCTCAACAAACACGGGGGCAAACTATTACGAAACGTAACCAACACTGAAAAAGGTATCGTATACAAACAAACAGCCCCCGGCCATTCGGCCGAGGGCTGTGATTTCGCGATGTTACGAGTTTTTAGCTGCCGACGGACAGGCGCGCAAACCGCGCGACGCCGACTCCGGCTTCCTTCAGCAACTGCTCGACGGTCATTTTGCCTTGCGGATCGCGCACATAGAGCTGCTTGATGAGGCAAACGTCTTGGTAGAATTTACCGAGTTTGCCGTCGGCGATCTTGTCGATCATCGCTTCGGGTTTGCCGGCCGCCGCCGCCTCAGCGCGATAGATTTCCTTTTCCTTCGCGATCACCTCGGCGGGCACATCGGCCGGGACGAGATACTGCGGCCGCGACGCGACGATCTGCATGCCCAGGTTCTTGCCCAATTCGGCCACGTCCTTGCCCGCGACGCCGGCCAACTCGGAAACGCCCACGGCTGTGTTGTTCGTGTGGATGTACCACGCCAGCGCGTTTTCGGGCTTCTCGACCTGCCACACCAACGCCTGGCCGATCTTGATGCTCTCGCCGATTTTCGCGATCGCCTCGGCCAGCAGGTCGCCGACGGTCTTGCTCGGGTCGGCGGTGAACTTTTCGCCCGCCAGTTTTTCGACGTCGACGACGCCGGTTTTGTTGACGTGCTCGGCGAGCTGCTGCGCCATCTTGCGGAAATCGTCGTTCTTGGCGACGAAGTCGGTCTCGCAACTGAGTTCCACGAACGCCGCCTTCTTGCCGCCGGGCGCCAGGCAAGCGCCGATGTACCCGGCCTTGGTCGCGCGTTCGGCGCGCTTGGCCGCCTTGGACAGACCCTTCTTGCGCAGCCACTCGACCGCCTGCTCCATGTCCCCGCCGGTTTCGCCCAGCGCCTTTTTGCAGTCCATCATGCCCGCGCCGGTTTTCTCGCGCAGGTCCTTGACCATATTCGCCTTGATTTCCATCGTGACACTCCTCGTGGAATGGGTATTGTCGTTTATTGTTTTTCGCCCGGTTCATCCGCGGCGGGTTCGTCGGCGGCGGGTTCGTCGGCGGCCAGGACTTCCTCGGCCGCCGTTTCATCGGCCCGCTTGGGTTTGGGGCGCCGCGAACGCTTGATCTCGATATTCACGCCGGCCGGCGACGGCGCTTCGACGGCGACCTCTTCCATCTTCTCGCGCAGCGGTTTGCGCGCGACTTCTTCCTCGTGCGAACGGCGCTGCCGCAGGTTTTCCTCGAACGACGCCTGGCCTTCGAGCACCGCGTCGGCGACCGCGCCGGTGAACAGCTTGATCGCGCGGATGGCGTCGTCATTGCTGGGGATGATGAAATCGATCGGCTCCGGGTCGCTGTTGGTGTCGATCATCGCCACGACCGGCACGCTCAGGCGATTGGCCTCGTGCACCGCGATGTGTTCCTTGCGCGGATCGACCACGAAGATGAGTTCGGGCACGCCGCTCATGTTTTTGATGCCGCCCAGCGCCGTTTGCAGCTTGACCATTGCCTTTTCGAGCTTGAGCTGCTCTTTCTTGGTGGCTAGGCCCCAGTCTTTCCTCTCGGCCATCGCCTCGAGCTCCTTCAGCCGCTCGATCGACTTTTTAATCGTGACGAAGTTCGTCATCAGGCCGCCGAGCCAGCGGTGCGTGATGAAGAACATGTTGCAGCGCTTGGCCTCTTCCTCGACCGTGTCGGCCGCCTGCTTCTTGGTGCCGACGAACAGCACCTTGCCGCCGTTGGCGACGGTCTGCACCACGGCCTGCCGCGCCTTCACCCACAGCTCGACCGTTTTCTGCAAGTCGATGATGTAGATGCCGTTGCGCGCGCCGAAGATGTACGGTTTCATCTTCGGATTCCAGCGGCTGGTCTGATGGCCGAAGTGAACGCCGGCCTCGAGCAGCTGCTTCATGCTGATTTCGGTCATAGAAAGTCTTCTCTCTTCTCTCTCGCTTGGCAGTTTTCGGTCGCCAACCTGCAATATTATCGGTTCGGGCAGCTAATTCCTAGCGAAAATGGGCCGTGCAGAGGGCCTTTCAACGGCTGTGGGGCAGGAAAATGCTGGGGAAATGGGTTTGCTTTGCAAAAAAACATTTTTCAGCGAGACGGCTCTCCCGGAGTGAGTGCGGAATCTCCCGCAACTGGCAACCAATATACTCCCTTTTCGACGAAACGGCGCGAAAGGACGGGAACTTGTGCAGAGCTTCTCTAGCGCGTCGGCCGCCGCTCAAAATGGACTGGCCCGGTCATTCGCGCCGGAAACGCGCCAAGCGGGCTCGCCTCACCCAACTCGCGCCCCGGGGTCACTGGTCCCTCGCCAGACGTTCATCGATTCGAGAAATTCCTCGTTGGTCTTGGTCCCCTGCATCTTGTCGAGCAGGAATTCCATCGACTCGACCGCGTTGAGCTGCGACAGGAGCTTGCGCAGAATCCAGACACGGTTGAGCGTGCTGCGCGGAAGCAGCAACTCTTCCTTACGGGTCGACGAGCGCTGGATATCGATGGTCGGGAAGATGCGCTTTTCGAGCAGGCGCCGGTCGAGCGCAATCTGCTGATTGCCGGTGCCCTTGAACTCTTCGAAGATGACCTCGTCCAT
>PMZC01000273.1 GCA_003170555.1 Deltaproteobacteria bacterium | reverse complement strand
AATCCGCAATCCGCGGCTCGACTGAGCTCGCCGAAGTCAATCGACAATCGTCATTCTTTGAGCTTCACGCCCCATTTTTTGGCTGCGCGATACGCGGCCGCCATGATTTCCAAAATCGCCACGCCGTCCTCGCCCGACTGCGCCGGCGACGCGTCGCGCAGCACGGTGGCGCGCATGGCTTCCATTTGCGCGACGTAGCCGTTGTCGTAACACGGATCGACTTGCGTTTTGCGCCAGCCGCCGAGCCGCGCGTGCAAGCCGGGCGCGGGTTTTTCGTCGTAGAGTTCGAGGCCCGAGCCTTTGAACAGATCGGCGTAACCGTTGCCGCGCGAGCCGAAGATTTCGGTGATCGAATCCATGCCGCCCTGGTGGAGCCAGTTGCTTTCGACGACGCCGATTGTTCCGCCGGCGAATTCGAGCTGCACGATCATGAAATCGTCGACGTCGCTTTCCGGATGGCCGAACGTGCGCGCGACCGCGCTGACGCGCCGGACCGCCTGCTTGCCGAGGATTTCGCGCACCACCGCCAGCGAGTGGCAGCCGAGGTCCATCAGCGCGCCGCCGCCCGCCGTTTTCTTTTGGAAGAACCACGGTGAGTACGGCCCGGCGTGGCGCTCGATCTGCCGCACCATGTAGATCTCGCCGAACGCGCCGTCGCGCGCCATCGCGATCAGCCGCGCGAATTTCGGCGCGAGCGGAAGCTGCTCGGCATAGATGAGCTGCACGCCCGCGCGTTTCGCGGCGGCGACCATGCGTCGTCCTTGCGCCACGGTCATCGCCAGCGGCTTCTCGACCATGACGTGCTTGCCGGCGTCGATCGCCCGCAGCGCCAACTCGGCGTGTTGATAATTCGGCGTCGCGACCAGCACCACGTCGACCTCCGGCGATTCGATCAACGCGCGGTGGTCGTCATACGCCTGGCGCGCCCGGCATTGCCGCGCCATCTTGCGCGCGCTCGCCATCGTGCGGCTGGAGATCGCGACGAGCTCCACGCCGTCGGTGCGCGCAATCGCCTGCGCGTGATTCGGAACGATGTGCCCGGCTCCGCAAATGCCGACGCGAATCATGGTCGCTCCTTTGCTGCAGTGATTCGGTTTTAGCAGGGTCGGGGAGTTGGGTCTAGGGTGGAGCACAGCCGCCCTCGGCTGTGCATGGGTAGGGGCAACCCTTGTGGTTGCCCGCTTGCTGGGCGGACACGAGGCCCGCCCCTACGGTCGGCGCAGGCGAGCGCGTCAAATAAAAATAAAAAGGGCGCGGCATGCCGCGCCCCTATGTTTTCGGCGATCGAATCAGCAGCCGCAGCCGGAGCCGTGATCGCCCGACGAACCGGAATCGTCGTCGGCCGTGAGGTCGTCATCCGCCGCGACATCATCGTCGGCGGACGCGTCATCGTCGGCGGCGCTGTCGTCGTCGCTGACATCGTCGTCAACCGACGTGTCGTCATCGGTGGCGGTGTCGTCATCGGGCGTAACGTCATCGTCGGGCGCGATGTCATCGTCGGGCGTGGCGTCGTCATCCGGCGTCGAATCATCATCCGGCGTCGTGTCGTCGTCCGGCGTCGTGTCGTCATCGGGGGTGGTGTCGTCGTCCCCTTCGCACGCATCGCCCACGCCGTCGTGATCCTGATCTTCCTGACCGGGGTTGTACACGTCCGGGCAGTTGTCGCAGAGGTCGCCCACGCCGTCCTGATCGACATCCGACTGATCGGGATTCGCCACCGCGAGGCAGTTGTCGCACGCATCGCCCACGCCGTCGCCGTCCTGATCGGCCTGGTCCGGGTTGACGGCGTCCGGACAGTTGTCGCACGCGTCGCCGACGCCGTCGCCGTCCTGATCGGCCTGGTTGGAGTTGGCCACGGTCGGGCAGTTGTCGTAGATATCAGGCACGCCGTCGCCATCGGTGTCGGTGAGCGGCGTGGCGAGCAGATCGTTCAAGTACGGATTGAACCAGTATTCCCAGAACTCCGGCTTGTTCATATCCGGCAGGTCGTACCAGAGGAAGGTGACGTAAGCCGCGTCGATCAGCCAGTCGCCCTTGTTGATGCCGGTGAGCACGCCGATAAACGACCACGGCGGCAGCCCGCCGCCGCCGCCTTCGTCACCTTGAAAATCCGCGCCCATATAGCGCACGCCCGGGTCGGCTTTGAAGACGAAGTGGTCGATGTTCGGGTCGCTGTCGCGCACCGCATCGTAGGTGTAGCAATCTTTCCAGAGCTGGTTGTTCGCGCACGCCGCGCGCCGCGTCCAGTAGTCGGCGTAACCGTAGGCCAGGACGTACGTGGCGAACACGATCGGCACGTTGTCCATGTTGCTGATGTCGGGCTCGTAGGCGTCGGCGGGCGTACCGCCGGGCAATACTTTGTACACGACCTTGTCGTTGGTGTTGGTGCTCGAACAATCTTCGGAAGCCATACAGGGGAACGGGCCGTGCCCTTTCGCTTCGATGAAAAAGCGCACGTGGTGGTACTGATCCGAAAACGTGTTGCTGATCTGGCCGGCGTCGTCTTCGAAATCGAGGGTCGACCAGCGCACCCCGACCTTCGACGAAACGCCTTCGCCGTCGTTCCAGCTTTGAAACAGAAAGCCGTGGGCGTTGATGTCGACGGCCTTCAGCCGGCCGTACTCGCTGCCGTCTTTGTAGACGATCACCCGGATGTTTTCCTCATCGTTTTCGTGGTCGACGCCGCCGAACGTGTTCCAGTCCTGCGGATGGTAAAACGAATAGATGATGACCAGGTAGTTGCCGGTCTCCACCAGGTCAAAGTAGACGTACCCCTTCAGCGGAAAGAGGTACGTATTCTCGACGCTGTTCTTCGCATTCCAGTCGCCGTCGAAATTGACCTCGGTGAGCAGATCGCGATAACGGTTCGCCGGATCGTTGAACAACCCGTCGGCGACATCTTGATAAAGCGCCGGGGCGAAGTAATCGGCGACCTCGCGATCGGTATGACCCATCGCCAGCATCGTGTCCGCGGCGGCCGCGCCGCACCACACCAACGAAATCAGAACGCCTGCGATGATAATCGGCAGACTGCGCCACATGATGAACCTCCCGCTCGTTAAATCCTGACACGATTTATACAGCTTTCAAATAAAAACGCCAGCCGTCTGCGTCGCCGGTCGCGCGAACGCGCCGGATGGATCAAAACCTAATTACCGACCTTGGTCAGCACTTCGTGGCGCAGATGCGGGGGCAGATCGGTGCGCGATAGCTCGGCGGAGAGCCGGTCATCGAACCGCGCGAAGATCGTCCAGAGCGGCCCGACCGGTTCGCCCGCCTGGGCGG
>PMZC01000256.1 GCA_003170555.1 Deltaproteobacteria bacterium | reverse complement strand
GTTGTAGGCCATGACCGTGCCGCCCACCCAGGTGGCCAAAAAGGAGTAGAAAAGGGAGTTCACATGGCAGCAGGGCATGACGAGGAGGTTGACGTCGTCGAAGGTGACGTTGTGGTCGAAGATCGAGATGAGGTACTGGGCGAAGAGAGAGGCGTGGGACTTCATCACGCCCTTCGGTTTGCCCGTGGTGCCGGACGTGTAGAGGATATAGCTCGGGTCGGTCGAGGCCAGGTGCTCGGGCTCGACGATCGCCGCGTCGCCCGCTTCCATCACCGCGGCCCACGTGACATCGCGCCCCTCGACCTTGGTCCAGGCGTCGAGGCCGCGGTCGAGCACGATGACCTGCGGAACCTTCGTGTGCGCGGCCGCCAACCCGGTGTCGACAATCTTCTTCAGCGGCACCGGCTTGCCCTTGCGGCGGCCGGCTTCGGCGCAGATCAACAGCTTCGGGCGGCAGTCGTCGACGCGGTTGGCCAGCGATTCGGAGGAGAAGCCCGCGAAGACCACCGAGTGGATCGCGCCGATCCGCACGCAGGCCAGCGTGGCGATCAGCGCCTCGGGGACCATCGGCATGTAAATGATGACCCGGTCGCCCTTTTGAATGCCGCGCTTTTTCAGCGCGCCGGCGAAGCGGTTCACCAGTCGATACAGTTCGAAAAAGGTGATCACGCGCGAGAGGCCCAGCTCCGGGCTTTCCCAAATGATCGCGGCCTTGTTGCGGCCGGCGCCCAGCGCGTGGCGATCGACGGCGTTGTAGCACAGGTTGGTCTCGCCGCCGACAAACCAGCGGAAGAACGGGGCCTTGCTCGCGTCGAGCACGCGATCCCATTTCTTGTACCAGTGCAGTTTCTTGGCTTCGGCGGCCCAAAAAACCTCGGGCTGCTCAATCGACAAACGATGCAAGTCTTCGTACTTCTGCGTCATGGAACCCTTCCTTTTGTTGCAGGCGACGGAGTTTCTACAACGGGGCGCCGCAGGGCGCAAGGCGGGTGAAGGGCGCTACTTTTCACGATCCGCCTCGAAGGCCGCGCGTTTGGATTCCAGTTCATACCAGCGGCGATAGAGCGCCTCGAGTTCAGCCTGCGCGATCCGGTGCGCCTCAGCACCTTGCACGAGCTTTTCGGCATTGGAGACAATCGCCGGGTCTTCCATCTTGCGCTGAGTTCGTTCGACGGCCGCCGTGGCCTGTTCGATGGCGACCTCGAGGCCGTCGAATTCCTTTTGCTCGCGGAAGGATAGTTTCGTGGGCGCGGCGCGGGGTTTTCTCTTGGGCGGTTCTGGCGGCTTCTTCGGCTTGGGCGGCTGCTTTCTTTCCTCGATGGCCGATTCCACCTGCGCGTAGTCGGCGAAGTATTCGGTTCCGCCTTGGCCGTCTAATGCCAGCATCACCGTGGAGATGCGGTCGAGCAGGAAGCGGTCGTGAGTGACCAGCACCACCGCGCCGGGGAAATCGGTCAGGCTTTCTTCCAGCACCTCCAGCGTCGGGATATCCAGGTCGTTGGTCGGCTCGTCCAGAAGCAGAATATCGGCGGGCTTCAACATCAGCCGGGCGATCATGATCTTGGCCTGCTCGCCGCCCGACATCCGGCCGATCGGGACGTCAAGTTGCTCGGGCTGAAACCGAAACCGGGCCGCCCAGTTGCCGACGTGGACCGGGCGATCGCGAAAGATGAGCGTGTCGCCCTTTTCCGACAGCGCGCGTCGCAGGCTGAGTTCGGGGTTGAAGTGCTCGCGATGCTGGTCGAAGTACACGACGCGCAGGTGCTCCACGCGTTGAATGCGTCCTTCATCCGGCTCGATCTCGCCGGCCAACAGGCGCAGCAGCGTGGTCTTGCCGCTGCCGTTGGCGCCGACCAGGCCCAAGCGCATCCCCGGCCGAAGCAGGAGATTGAAATCGCCGAACAAGCGCCGCCCGCCGAGGGATTTGCCCACCGCATGGGCTTCCAGCAGCCGCTTCGTCTTACGCCCCGTGGCGACGAAGTCGATGCCCGTGCGCCCGGTCTCGCCCTGCCGTTTCATGGTGTCCATTTCGGCGATCAAGCGCTGGGCTTCGTCGATGCGGGCCTTGGATTTCGTGCCGCGCGCTTTCACGCCACTCCGCAGCCAGGCGACCTCATTGCGCACCTTGACGCTCAGGGATTCTTGCTGCCGAGCCCGGGCGATCAGTTGGGCCTCCCGCTTTTCCAGGAAGGTGCTGTAATCCCCGTCGACGCTCAGATAGCCGCCCGGGTAACGGCGGTCCAACTCCAGAACTCGGTTCGCGCCTCTTTGCAAGAACGCCCGGTCGTGACTGATCACCACGTAGGCAAAACGACTGCCGACCAGCAGGTTCTCCAACCACAAGATGCCTTCGAGATCCAGATGGTTGGTCGGTTCGTCCAGCAGCAAAAGCTCCGGATCGGCGACCAGCGCGCGAGCGATGGAAAGCCGTCTTCGCCAACCGCCGGAAAGCGTTTCGACCGTTTGGTTTAGATCGCCGAAACCCAGCTTGTGCAAAACTTTTCCGGCGCGCACCCGCGGATCGTTTTCATTTTCGTGAGGATCTTGGGAAGCCTGGATCGCGGCCGCCGACACAACCTGTTCGACGGTTTGATCTGTGTCGAAGAGGCTGTCCTGCGGAACATAGCCGATTCGCAAGCCCGTGGCGGCGACGCGCTCCCCGCGGTCGGGCGCTTCGAGACCGGCCAGAATCCGCAGCAGCGTGGTCTTGCCGGAGCCATTGGCGCCGATAACGCCGATCCGCTCTCCGTCGCCGACGTTCAGCGAGATGCCCTCGAACAAGGGGCGATCCCAATATGTCTTGGAAACCTCTCGACAAGCGACGAGCGTAGCCACCACCAGCGCCTTGGTCCGCGCCGATCCGAGCCGCCGGATCGACCGCGGGAAAAATGTCCGCGAATCCTTATCACGTTCGAGGCGGGAAGCAAGCGGGGTAGGCAAAATACGCGAACATCGCCGCCGCCACCGAAGGAGGATCGCCTACAAAACTATCTGGTTTTGCCGGTGCGCGGGACAGGCGACGACCGGAGTTGAACCGGTGTGTGGAGGTTTTGCAGACCTCTGCCTTACCACTTGGCTACGTCGCCGAAGAAGCGGGAAACGGGAGTCGAACCCGCGACCCTCGCCTTGGCAAGGCGATGCTCTACCACTGAGCTATTCCCGCACACCTGTCAGAGATCAGGGCGTAGAAATATCGCCAAAAGCCCCCACCTTGTCAAGCGCTGTTTCGCGCGTTTCAGCCGCCGCGCGCCCGCCGACGCCGCATTGGTTGACAAGCCGTCCCGCGCTCTGCGATTGTCGGCGGGCACGAAAAAAAGGAGCGGCCATGCGCGCACGCGGGAAAACGATGCTGGTTCTGCTCGCCTGTGGTTTGGGTCTGGCGCTGCTGTCGTCGTGTATGGGCGAAGGCAATTGGGCCATCGGTCCGCATCACCATCAGCGGCGCAACGTGGATGACGACGCGGTCGACGACGACGAAACCGACGACGATACGCCGGCCGACTTCGGTCTCACCTGGGTCGATCTGCCGGCGGGCGAATTCGAAATGGGCTGCGCGCCGAACGACGCCGCCTGCCTGCCCGAGGAGTCGCCCGCGCATCGCGTGACGCTCGACGCTTTCTCCCTGACCGACATGTTGATCACGCAGCAGCAGTACGCCGCGCTGACCGGCGCCGATCCGAGCTTCTTCACCGATTGCCCCGACTGCCCGGTCGAGCAGGTCGATTGGTTCGACGCCGCCGCGTTCTGCCAGGCGGTCGGCGGACGCCTGCCCACCGAAGCCGAGTGGGAATACGCGGCGCGCGCCGGCGGCGACACGATCTATTCGTGCGGCGATGACCCGACATGCCTGACCGACGCGGCCTGGTATTTGGCGAACTCCGCGATGACCACCCAGCCCGTCGCGCAGAAACAGGCGAACGCGTTCGGCCTGTACGACATGCAGGGCGACGTGTGGGAATGGGCGGCCGACTGGTACGACGCCGGTTACTACGAAGGCAGTCCAACCGACAGCCCCATCGGCCCGACTGGCGGCGACATGCGCGTGCTGCGCGGCGGCGCGTTTAATAACGATGCGCCGTTCCTGCGGGTGTCATACCGCAACCATGATCAACCCGACGATCGCAACCGCGCCGCGGGCTTCCGCTGCGCGCGAGACGCGTCGGCCGACGAAGAACATTAAGGAGAACCGCGATGGCGAGACTTCTGCTTTGTTGTTGGAGCGTGCTGCTGATCGCGCTGGCGATCGGTTGCGGCGACACAAGCGACGAGACGAATGCGGCCGACGACGACGGCCCGGCCGCGACCGCCGACATCCGCGAACTCGATCAATTCCTCGACGAAGACGGCGCGCCGGACCGCACGTCGATCTTGCGCGCGTACGAGTGGCTCAAGGCGTTGGTCGCGTCCGCGCCGCAGGACGACGCCTACGAGTTCTCGCCCGAAGAGTTGCACGAGGTTGCGCAACTCGGCGTCGGCCTGCCCGTCGATCAGGCGTGGAACGTGATTCATCAGGAGCTGATGCGCCGCCACCCGGGCAAGATCAAGGAGGTGCCGCGCTGGACGTTCAACAGTTCGGGGGCCGCGTTCTGCCAACTCGCTTTGGTGTACGCCTCGACCAAGGAGTACGTCGCGTTCTTCGGCACGCCGATCGGCGCCGACGGCTTCTCCGGCCGTTACAAGACCGAGGTGTGGGACTTGATGGTGGACGGCGAGATGTGGACGTATGTCCCCGGCCAGTTCGACAAAACGGTCTACCTGGCCGGCGACCTCGCCTATCTGCCGAAGGGCGGCGGCAAAGCCGTGCGGTACGTGGACCACGCCTGGATGATCGACTACGCGCGCGGGAGCATCATCACGATGTTCCCCTTCGGCCTCATCGCTCCGACGCTGTTCGTCACCCTCGACTACCAGAGCGCGTGGGAGCAATTCGTCGACTTCGGCCAACTCGTCATCCAGAATTTGCTGCATCCGTGAGGCAGGGCGCCGCGCGCATCCCGACGCACATCAGACGGACTCATTTTCGTTGAGACTTCTCGGCGGCGCCTACTTCGCGATGCGTCGTTCGGTGCGCGTCTTTTCGATGGCTTTGACCAGCAACGTCAGTGTTTCGTTGACCGGCGCGGCGACGTCGTGCTCGCGGCCGAGGCGGGCGATGGCGCCGTTGATGTGGTCGATCTCGGTGCGCTTGCCGCCGGCCACGTCGACCAACATGCTGCAGCGGTTGGTCCCGGTGCGGCGCGCCACGTCGATCGCCGTCGCGATCAAGGCTTCGGCGTCGAGCGCGATGTCCAGCTTCGCCGCCACGGCTGCGGTCTCGCGCACCGCCAGTTGAATCAGACCCGCCTGCGGCGCGTCGGCCATCGCCCCGTTGCGCACGCGCAGGATGGCGGCCGGCGCGTTGATCGCCGCGTTGATCGCCAGCTTGGCCCACAGCCGCCGCCGGATCTCGGCGCTGGTCGTGGTCTCGAGCCCGGCGCGGGTGAACACGTCGGCGATCTGCTTCACCGCGTCGGTCACCTGCCCGTCCGGCCGGCCGATCACGGTCTCGCCGTCGCCGTTGTGCAGCACGCGCCCCGGCGTCGGCAGGTTGGCGCCGATCGTCGTCGTCCCGAGCAAGGTGCGATCCGCCCCGACGGCCGCGATGATTTCCTCGGCGTGCCCGATGCCGTTTTGCAGCGACAGGACCAGGCCGCCCGCCGCGAGCAGCTCCGCGTGCTGCGCCAGCGCCGAGGCCGTGTCATAGGCTTTGACGCACAATAGAATCAACTCGGCCGGCGCGGCTTCGATGGAACGGTCCGTGGCCCGGATGGCGACGGTGCGGCTGCCGCGCACGCCCTCCATCCGCAGCCCGGCTTCCTGGATCAAACGCGCGTGGGCCGGATTGCGGGTGATCAACGTCACATCGTTACCCGCGTGAGCCAGGTAACCGGCGAAAAGTGATCCGATGGCTCCGCTTCCAATGATGGCGATTTTCAACGGTGGCGTCCTCTCTTTTGTTTGATCATGGTTGTGATGAAATCGGGAGCGTGGTCTTGCGCGTGCCGACGCTTTCGTGGATCGGCTCCGGGGTCGGCGCCGGCGTTACGTTTGGATCGGTCGCCTTCGACGTCGATTGGGGGCACCGCCGGCACGACCTTCCCGGCGCGGGCGCGGTGCTATCCCACCGCGGCGTCGGCGGCGGCGTCCAACCGTCGGCGTGGAACATCGGTTCCGGCGGAGTCGCGTGCGCCTCTTCGCGCGGCATGACCGGCGGCGGCGCCCACGGCCGGTCTTGCAGCGGGTCATCCGGCGCGGCCTGATTCGGCGGCAGATCGCCGACCGCGAATCCGACTTTCTGTTCGCCGGCTTGAAAGGGGAGATTTCCGGTCGTCGCCTCGGGTCGCCTGGTTGGGGCGAACAGGCGATACGCCACGCCGCCGAGAATCGCCAGCAGCGTCACGTAGGCCAGCGCGACCAGCACGTTATTTCGTTTGCTCGCGGACATCTCCATTTCCTTCCGCGAAACATTCTAGCAAAAACGAATGGATTTTTACACGGCCTTGCTGGGTGACGCGGCGGCCGCCGAAGCGAACGCGGACCAACCTCAGTCGCGCGTCTTCACGCTCGCGCCGTCGCCGGGGGTGACCACGTAAAACGCGCCGGGCAGGCCCGTCCGATTGCGGTAGGATTCGCCCGCGGCGGCGATGATCGCCTCGGCGCGGTGCGGATCGGCCAGGGCGATGGCGCTGCCGCCGAATCCGCCGCCGACCAGGCGCGCGCCGTACACGCCGTCGGCCGCGCGGAACGATTCGACCATCGCGTCGAGCTCGGCGCACGATACTTCGTAGTCGTCGCGCAGGCTGTTGTGACTCTGATTGGCCGCCCCGCCGGCGCGCCAAAAATCGTTCGCCTCCAAAGCGGCGGCGAAGGCGCGTACGCGGTCGTTTTCGGTCAGCACGTGGCGGCAGCGGCGGTAGATCACGTCGCCGAGCCGCGGCCGCGCCTTGTCGAGCTGCTCGCGCGTCACGTCGCGCAGGCTGTCCGCTCCGCACAGTCGCGCGCCTGCCTCGCATTGCGCGCGGCGTTCGTTGTATTGACTGCCCGCGAGCGTGCGCCGTACGCCGGTGGCGCCGACGATCACCGTCAGCCACCGCCGGTCGAGCGCGATCATCCGGCGCGACAGGTCGCGGCAGTCGAGCAGCATCGCGCTGCCGGCGCGGCACGCGGCGACCGCCATTTGGTCGAGCAGGCCGCACTGCACGCCCAGCCGGTGTTCCGCGGCCTGGCACAGGCGCGCGAGCGCGACCGGGTCGGGCCACGCGCGGCCGACCAGCGCCGACACGGCCAGCGTGGCCGAGACGGCAAAGGCGGCGGAGCTCGACAGCCCGGCCTCCGCCGGCACGTCGCCGGAGAAGAGCAGTTCGAGCCCGCGCGGCCGCACGCCGGCGTCCGCCAACTCAATTAACACGGCGCGCAGGTAGTCGGCCCACGATTGCGCTCGCGGCGGATCGCCGACGGCGAAGTCGGCCGGTTGATTCGGGAAGTTGACGCTGTAGGCGCTCACGCGGCCGTCGTCGGTCAGCCGGCCGGCGCTGCGCACGCCGAATTGAATCGCCATCGGCAGCACGAAGCCGTCGTTGT
>PMZC01000222.1 GCA_003170555.1 Deltaproteobacteria bacterium | reverse complement strand
GTTTCTCGTGCTGAATCCACACGCGCACGAGGTTGATCTTCGAATAGCTTTCACCCTCGAAGGAAAACGAGTTGTCGAAGAAAATGAAAAAAGCCAGCCGTAATGACAAGGCCAGCAGGGTCAGGCCGAGCAGGATGTACTTTTCCTGACTGATGCGGTCGCGCATGGCGGCTTATCTTACCACCAAGCGGGAAGTGTCACCATCACCCACAGCGGTTCGGCGCCGCCCGCGGGCTTGGCGGTCACCCGGAGCACGCGCCCGCCGCGCACCGTCGACGGCACGACCACCGCTTCGGGGTTCGGCTCCGGGCTGCGGGCGATGTAGAACTGGTACAAGCGCACGCCGGGCGCGCCCGCGTCGTCGCCGTGGCCGACGCGCATCGTGCGGCTGCGCCACAACGGTTTGCCGGTTTCGTCCTCCACCTGGACCTGGACATCGTACTCGTCTTCCCCGCCGGGCAAATCGGTGAGTTCAACGAGCACCTGGCGCTCCATGCTTTCCAACGACGGCTGCTCCCTGACGACCAATCGCGCGGGCGTCGGCTGAGTCGTTATCAAACCTGAGCGATCCCACACCGGCAATACGCGTTCCCATTTCGGGTAGCTTTGCGTCTCGGGAGGCAGAACGGTTTCCAGGCGATAAGCCGCAAAAAGCGTGTTGTCGAGAAGGCGAACGGCATACGGCGAACGGTCGAGATCGGCGAACGGATTGCGAACCTTGGTCGGGTCACGCCCCAGTTCCTTCGCCAGCCCCGCCAGCATCGGCACGACGCCCTCGGAATCGTGCAGGTCGACGACGATCCCGCCAATTCCCATTTTGCTGAGCACGTCGGGCAGGCGGCCGTCCAGAATTTCGATCAGACGTTCACGCGGCAGATCGAGCAGGTTGGCGAAGTTGTTTCGGCCGTTGGCGACGTAGTTGAGCGCATCGCCGCCGCCCAGCACGCCGTCGCTCATTCGCAGATCGCGTAGCGCCTCGATCCGCGCGGCGTACACGCGGTCGACGCGATCCAGCGCCTGATATCCCTGCGCGAGTCCGAACAGCGTCACGCAAATGAAAAACAAGGATATCAACCGATCGCGCCACAACGTCGAGGTGACGGAAAACAACGGCCGCACGAGCAAAAAGACGACGAGCGCGACGAAAGCTGACGCCAACACCGTCCACGGGCGCGGATCGAGCAGCCAGTCCGGTCGCACGAAAGACAAGACCAAGGTCAACAGCGCGACCACGGTCCAGGCCGGAATGACGTCGGATGTTTTTTCTTGGCGCCAAGCGAAGGCCAGCTCCCGCCCGGCGAACCACGCGAGAAGCGGCACGGACGGCAGCAGCACCCGCGGAAAGTGATTGACCGGGTTCGCCAGGTAGACGCCCGCATCCGCCACGATCAGCCAGAACGCGATGCGGTCGAACGGGCGGATCAAACCGCGGCGCACCGCGAGATACAGACCAGGCGCCAATAGCGGCAGCATCAAAGTATGCAAATTGACCAGGTCGACCCATCGCGCGTGCCAAACGGCGCTCGCGAGGTCAAACCGCCAGTCGGTGACGTAATCGTTGAACACCGACCAATGAAACACCGGCCAGCGCCACGCGATGACGCCGCCAAGCACCGCCGCCCAGCCGATCCCGGCCAGCAGCGGTCCAAGCCACAGCTTTTTGCGGCGGGACGACGCGTTCAGCGCGTGTTGAACAAAGAGAACTATCGCCGGCAAGACGAACACAGCGGCAAAGGTTTTGCATAAAAACGCCGCGCCCCAGGCGAGGCCGGCCAGCAAACCGAAGCCCCATTGACCGCGCTCCACCGCCCGCGCCAGCAGCCATACGCCGAGCACGCCGAAAAAAGTCAACGTCACGTAAGGCAGCGCGCTCGAACCAAAGAAGATTGCAATCGGCGCCACGCCAAAAAACAACGCGGTGAACAATCCGGCGGGTTGATCGCCCTCTTCCCGACCACGCAAGAAAAGGACCAACATCGTCCCCAGCCCGGCGAGCACCGATACCCAGCGCGCGGCGGCGAGCGACTGGCCGAAAAGCTGGAAGAATCGGGAAACCAGCCAGACCTGGAGCGTGCTGACCATCGACCAGGCGCCGGTTTCCATCTGGCGTTGGGCGTCGGTTAAGACAACTATGCTGTCGTTGTCGAGCAGACCGAAGAGCCGCGGAAGGCCGATCCGCAAGACCAGAACAGCGGCTAAACACCAGCGGAACAAGAAGATTTCGCGTTCTTCCGAACGAACCAAGTGCGTAACCTCGGGCGAAAAATCGGTTCATCCTACTCAAAGCCGGTCGGGGCGACAATGGCGCTTGCGGAATTGATTTGGTGCGTTGGCACAAAACGTGCTATGATCGCCGCGACTCATGGTAAAACGACCGCAAAGACTGATTCTCGTCGCCCTGCTCGCCCTCTCGGCCGCACTGCTGCTCCGTACTGCCCTGAACAAAGAGAAACCCGCGGCGGCGCCGAGCGGCGGCGAAGAAAAGCAGCCGTTTGCCACGATCGAGAACCTGGTTTACACGCGCACGGTCGACGGCGTGGTTCAGTGGCAGATGCAAAGCGATGAAGGGTTGTATTACGCGGACGACAAACGGCTCGATCTGCGGCAGGTTAATGGCACGATTTTTTCGTCTGATCGGCGGATCACGCTCAAGGGCGATAATGGTCGCGTGTTTCTGAACACTCGCACGGCCTCGCTCGAAGGTGGAGTGGTCGGACGCACCGACGATGGCTACGTTCTGTATACCAAGCGGCTCGATTTTGCCGGCGACTCGCACCAGATTCACACGGATGAAGCCGTGCTGATTGAAGGGAAAAATGTAACCGTGCAAGGCGTGGGGATGGACGCCGACCTGAAGAAGCAGACTTTCGTGCTGCGCCAGGCGGTCAAAGCCACCTTCGGGGCGGGAGGCGCTTCGTGAGGCGGGCTCTCGCCGCCGCGGTTGTTCTCGCCGTTGTGGCGATCGCGGCTCTGGTCGGGGCGCAGAACCAAGACCAGTCCGGCAACCCCGGCATCACGCCGCCGCAATTCGATCCGAAGAAGCCGATCCACATTGTCGCCGACCGCATGGAAGTCGATCACGCGCAACAGCTCGTGCGGTTTATCGGCAACGTGGTGGCCGTGCAAGATGATGTGGTCATGAACTGCGACCTGCTGATCGTCAATTACCGCCCGGCGGCGACCCCGACGCCGGCCAGACCGCATGGCCCGAGCGCGACTCCGGCCCCGGCGCGAACGCCCCAACCGTTGGTCGGCCTGCCCGAGGGCGGCAGCGAGGTCGACCGGCTGGTGGCGATCGGTCGCGTGCAAATGGTGCAGGGCAATCGCCGCGCCAATTGTGATCGGGCGGAGTTCGACCGGCGCCGCGGCACGCTCGAATTGACCGGCAACCCCGAGGTCGCCCAAGGGCAAGACGTGTTGCGCGGCTCGCGGATCCTGATTTTCACGCAAACCAACCGGGTGGATGTCGTCGGCCAAGCCGCGCAGCGCGTGCAGGTGACGATCAACCCGCGCTCGGCCCAGCAGACGATCGAACAACAACAGCAGTTGCAGCAGCAGCGCCGGCAGCAGCAGCAATCGACAACGCCAACGCCGCAACCGCCCAGCGGGCAGTCGACCGACGAAGGCGGAGACGAGGAATGACCACCGCCCTCACCCTGCGCACGGAGAATCTCAGCAAAGCGTTTCACGGGCGCAAAGTGGTGGATCAGGTGAGCATTGACGTGACCACCGGTGAGGTCGTCGGACTGCTGGGGCCGAACGGCGC
>PMZC01000325.1 GCA_003170555.1 Deltaproteobacteria bacterium | reverse complement strand
CCGTCCCGGTGGTGAAGCTCCACACATAGTCACTGGCCAGTGCATTGCCAGTCAGGTCCTTGGCCCCGGTGGTAATCGTAGCGGTATACAGGGTGTGGGGGTCGAGATGGATCGTCGGTTTGAAGAGCGCGGTGACGCCAACGTAGGTCACGGCGCCTGAGACCGACGTCATCCCGTCAAACAACGTGAAAGTGTCCGTGGAGATCGTCAGCGGGTCCATCGCCTCACTGAAGGTGGCGGTGATCGCCGCGTTGAGCGCCACGCCTGTCGCACCATCCGTGGGGATTGTCGAGCTGACGGTCGGTGCAGAGACATGGCTGTCGTCGTCCGCGGCATCGTCATCCGTCGACGTGTCGTCGTCCACCGCATCGTCGTCGACGGTCGTGTCGTCGTCGGTGGTGTCGTCATCGGCCGGACCGCTGTCGTCGTCGTTGTCGTCTCCTCCGCCGCAGCCAGAGCATGACGCGGCGGTCAGCATAACGAGCGTGACAGCCAACAATAATAATAGGATGCTGAAACCATTTTTCATTGATTCCTTCTTTCGCAATATCTTCGGTTTCCTAATTTGCACGCGTCGTGCCGCTTCCACTGTCTTACGTAAGTGCTTGAATTCCCGGCCCCTTGGAAAAAACCGGCCTAAAAGAGAGCGCGCGCGCTTCCATCAATATGATCTGGCATCAATCAAAACGAGGGGATCGCGACTTAGAAACGCGTTCAGTGAGCGTCACCGTGCGCGTGCGATCTATTTTCTCTTTCGTAAGTCGCGATCGCGGCGTTGATGTCCTGCTGCACCTCGGCCGAGATCGCTTTCGCGGCCTCGCCCATCGCGGCCACGATGTCCGCGGGCTCGTGCCCGGCAGTCTGGACCTCCTTCCGATAGACTTTCTGGAACAGCACGTGCTTGCCGACGTCATCGTAGGCGAAGAACAGGCCGCGCAAGCGCAGCACCGACCACCACACATCGCCGTCGGTTCTCTCGTAGATCTGCTCGACGACGCCTTCCAGTTGGTACTGCGGAACGATCGAGCTCTTCAGGTCGACCACCGCTCCGTAGAAGTCGGAAGCAATCATGTCGCGGATCAGAAGGTCGGACAGCATATCGCCGGGGTTCGCGATCCAAGTGTGGTATTCGTAAATGGCCAGCCGGTTGGGGCCGGTCGAATAAATGATCTTCTGCTTGTCGAACGGCGGAGCGACGCTGAAGGCGGTGATGCGCACGACGACGTCTTTAAAAGGAAGGCCGTTCACCTTGGGCGGATCGTAGACGATCTGGTAACTGAAAATCTCCTTGTACGGCCTCGTGAAGCTGATGCACGAGATGCCGCCTAGGAGTGTCGCCAGAATTAGAACCGCGGCAACGCTCGGTAAGTTTTTCATCGCGCGTCCTCCCTCTCTGTGGCGCCGCCCCGCTCCGGCGCCGGCAAGCCAAGGAACAATTGCGCCGGGTCCTGGCTGATCCGCTCGGTGATGCGCGACAGATTGGCGGTGGTGTCGCGCAGGTTGATCAGCGTCGCGGTGATTTCGCCGTTCAGGCGCTCGAACATCTGGTTGAAATTGAAGACCGTCTGGCGGATCTCCGACATGGCGCCCGTCACCTCGAGACCGGCGGCCTTGATTTGGTCGAGCGTTTCCGTGACGTCGCCGATCGTGTTCCCCGTCTCGGCCTCGGCGAGCAGGTTCTTCATCCGCTCGGCCGCTTCGCCGATGGTCTTGAGCGTCTTCTTCGCTTCGTCGCTGATCCCCTCGAAGTCGACCTGCATCACCTTCGAGGAGATGACGCCGATTTCATCCAAGATCGCCGACGTGGAGGAAATCTTCGACGGGATGTAATTGCCGGCCGGTGGAAAGTTGATCGGCGTCAGCTTCGCTTTCTTATCGCGCGTAATCTCGATAAACTTCATCCCGGTGATGCCGGCTGAGGCCAGTTCGATCACCATGTCCGGCTCCCGGTGGAAGCCCTTCTGCAGTTCCATGCGGACCTCCACGAGTTGGCCGCGCGGCGCGATCTTGATCGCGGTGGCCGTCCCGACGGAGACGCCCATAAACTTCACCGGCGAGCCCACGTCGAGGCCCTGCACCGACTCGTTGAGGTACGTGACGTAGTCGTTCGTCGCGGAAAAGAACTTCGCGGCCCCCAGCCAGATCAGGGCGACGGCCACGAGCGCGACGCCTCCCACGACAAAAAGTCCGACTTTGAATTTGTGCGCTTCGGCCGACATGATCATTTTTCCTTCCCGGACTTGGTCTTGAGGTTCACCCCGCTCTCGGCCATCCGGTTGAAAAAGTTTTTGACCAACGGGTTGTCGCTGTGCTCTTTGAGGTCGAGGGGCTTGCCCTCGGCGATAATATTCTTCACCGATTTGTCGAGCATGATGGCGCGGTGGGCGACGGCCGAGATGGAGGCGAGATCGTGCGTCACCACCACGATGGTGACCCCCAACGAACGATTGAGCTGGATCAGCAGATTGTCGAGCTCGGCGGCGCCGATCGGGTCAAGCCCGGAGGACGGCTCGTCGCAAAAAAGAATTCGCGGGTCCATGGCCATCGCGCGCGCCAGCGCCGCGCGCTTCTTCATTCCGCCCGAGAGTTCGCTGGGCATTTCGTCTTCCACATTATCCAAGCCGACCATCGAAAGCTTCATGCGGATGATGACGTCGATCATCGCCTGAGGGAGGTCGGAGTATTCAAGCAGGCGCAGCGAGATATTCTCGGCCACGGTCATCGAGCCGAACAGCGCGCCGGATTGAAACAGGATGCCGATCTTGCGCAGGATTTTTTCCTGTTCGTCGCCTTCCGCCGCGGTGATGTCGTCGCCGTCGATGAGCACGTTGCCCGCCGCGGGTTTTTCCAGGCCCATCAACTGTCGCAACAGCGTGCTCTTGCCGCACCCCGAGCCGCCCAGGATCGCGAAGATTTCACCCTGATAGATTTCGAAGCTGACACTGTCCAGAATGGTCGCCTCCCCATAGCGGACGACCAGATCGCGGACCTGGACAATCACCGGACGTTTGCCGGCCGGCGCCGTGTTGGTCGCGGAGATTTTCGTTTCGGTCGCTTCAGCCATGTCGCCCTTGCCCTCAGCCTCGACCAAAGTATTGGAACATCAGGGTCAAAACCGCGTCGACAATGATGATCAGGAAGATCGCCGTGACGACCGCGCTGGTCGTGGACTGCCCGACGCTCGCGGCGCTGCCGCGCGCTTGGAAGCCGCGCATGCAGCCCACGAGCCCCACGACGACCGCGTAGGTCTCGCCTTTGATCAATCCCTGGCCGATGTCCCATAATTGGATCGTCTTCTGGCTCTCCAACAGATAACCGCTGACGGTCAGATCGCCCATCCCAACGCCGACGATCAGGCCGCCGAGCAGCCCTAAAAAACCGGAGTAGACGATCAGCACAGGGACCACGAGCGTTAGCGCCAGCATGCGGGGCACGGCCAGGAAGCGCACGGGGTCGAAGCCCATGGTCACTAGGGCGTCAACCTCCTCGTTCACCTTCATCGTCCCGATCTCCGCGGCGAAAGCGCTGCCCGAGCGGCCGGCGACCAGAATGCACGTCATGAGCGGGCCCAGCTCGCACACCACCGACAGCCCGACAAGATCGGCCGCATAGATGTTGGCGCCGAACTGCTTGAGCTGCATCAGGGCCTGGAAACCGAGGATCAACCCCAGCAGTAGCGAGACGAGCCCCACGAGCGGCAGGGCGTCCGCTCCCGCGCGCTCGGCGTAAAACAAGGTGTCCCGCCAACGGATCGACCGGGGATTGACGAACGAGCCGGCCATGGCGCCGGCGGCATCGCCGACGAAAACGATGAAAGCCTTGGTATCCGCCAGAAAGCTCAACGCGCCGCCGCCGAGCTGCGCCAGAATTCTCTCCGGCTTCGGCTTTTTCGCCGCGCTCGGCGCCGTCAGCTTTTCGCGGTCGACCAGGGTGAGCAGTCCCTTCACGGCTTCCGTGAGACCGGTGAGCTCGAATTTTTTTCCGGCCGCCTTCGTGGTCCGTTCGATATCAAAAACCACGGCCATGGCGGAGCTATCAAAATATTCGATGCCGGAGAGATTCAGCTTCAGGCTTTCAAAGGCGTCGCTCGTCACGCCGTTCAGCAGGTCTTCGTGCAGCGTGGTCGCGTCGGTCAGGGAAAGACGGCCAGCCAGTGAAATGGTTCTTTCGGGAAGGTGGGAATCATCCAGCGACATGCGGTAAGAGCGCTCAACTTCGCTGCGTTTTGTCATTTTCCTGCCATCTCGATTTCCTGGTTCCACGATAGGGACGATCAGAGCGTTCGTCCAGTACGGCCTTACGGTCTGCCGAGGATGCGCCTACTCGCTGGCTGCCGACAGTTCTTCGCCGACGTATCCTCCGACGATTCATACTTGGGTCTCTTTCAAGCGTCGTGCCGTTTCCACGCCATCACGTAAGTGCCTGCATTCACGAACTTTTGAGAAAACAAGCCGAAAAGGCGCCTGCCGACCTCCATCAATATGATTAGATATTGATCAAAGTGATGGATTGCCATGAAACTCGACAACCTGAACACTCAGGAGTTGGTGGAGTTCGACGCCGAGAGTCTTTGTCGACTCTCGGCACGATTTTCCGAAGCCGAAGCCTCGTCAGCTTTTTATGATCCCGGCGTCAGTTCGATAGGATTTTCCAGCGCCGTGTCATTCCCCGCTTCGACGGCGATGCCTTCCGCATAGACCGCACTTTTGTAACCAACCGCCACCGCAACGACGTCGTAGTTGCCGGCCGGCAACGCCGCCAACGTCAAACTGCCGTCCTCGCGAATGATGGTGAGGTCTTCCGCGTCATCAAAGTTATCGCCGGTGAAGGCGCCCGCTCTAAAGGCATAGAGGATCGTGCGCGGTACGACGGGCATCACTTCGGCGGTGATGTTGCCGGCTGCATCCGCTTGGATAAAGCGAACCACCGGGTTGAGCATATATTTGCCGTTGCCCGTTTCGTGAACGGATTTCTGCATGTCAAAATCCATGATCAGGACGGTTTTATGACCGGCTGCCATCGAGAACTCGCCCTTCAGCTTCAGACCGCTGGTACAACCACTCGGGACCTTGAGCGGGAAGCTCACACCGTCGATGACGATTTCCGGAGCCTGGTCTCCCTCGCATTCGATGACGAGCCGGATTTCCCCATAGTCGCCATTCGGCAGATCCTGGTCGGCCAGCGTGACGCCGGCGTTGTTCATCAACTTGAGCAGGTTGTATCTGTGCGGCGTGACCGTCAGATCAACCCAGCCGTCCGGCCCATTGACCGAAACGCTGTTGATCGTGATGTTGATTTCGTCCGCATCCACAACCGGCGCGTCGATCATGTACAGCGAAAACCGCGCGGAGCCGTGGGCGCCATCATTACTACCGCCGCTGTTGCTGTCGCCGCCGCAAGAAACGAGAAGGCCGATTGACGATAGCAACGCGAGGACGGACACCGCCAAAATAATCTGGATGAAACGTGTTTTCATGACGAATTCCTTTCTGAGAATTCAAGTAACTCACTGATTCTAGCCCAGCTCGTATTGCATCCCAGAATACGCATTCTAGGCTACTGAACGGGTTCAACCACGGTGCTGCTGTCGATGTTGACCGCCGTTTGCGCCAGCAGCCTGCCGTTGATCGACGCGCCCGTCCGCAGCCTGATCAACGTTTGAGTCAGAATGACTCCCTCGCAGTGCGCCGTCGTGCCGAGATCCACCAGACCGGCGACCTGCCAGAAGATGTTCTCCGGCAGTGCTCCACCGGCCAGGAAGATATTCGTCGCGCTGCTCATCGTGAGATTCCCGGCAATCTGGAAGATCCAGACGTCCGTCGCACTCCCGGTGAGAGTGACATCCGTCGGGATCAGCAGCCCCGTACCCCATTTGTAGACGCCCGGAGCGAGGTTTATCCCGCCGATGTTCCCGGCGCCCAACTCAGTGACGTCGGGTGCGCGCCCCGCGGCGTCGGTGTATGCCAGCTCCATGTCGCCGACCGCCGTGGTCATGTTGAACGGAGTGGGCGGCGCGTAGTCGGCCGCGTACACCTTCCCGGTAACCTGCGCGGAGGTCGAGAACACATTCGTGGGATCCATGGTCAACGAGAATCCCGTGATGTAGGTGGCGGCGGCGGGGCTGACTCCAATGTTTCCCGTGACGGCGGAGGTCGGCACGGTAGAGATCCCGCTTTTTGCGAGGATCACGAAGTTGCCGGCCGTTCGGAGACTCACCGGAAGCACCGGAGCCGCGGTATTGCCGGTGGTGAAGTTCCACACGTAATCCTCTGCCAGTGCATTGCCGGCCAGGTCCGTGGCCTCGTTGGTGATGGTGGCCGTGTATTCGGTGTTGAGGTCGAGACTGATTGTCGGTGTGAAGAGTGCGGTGACGCCAACGTAGGTCACTGCGCCTGAGACAGACATCGTCCCGTCAAACAACGTGAAGGTGGCCGTGGAGATCGTCAGCGGGTCCATCGCCTCACTGAACGTGGCGGACACGTTCGTGTTTAAAACCACATCGATAGCCCCGTCCCCAGGGATTGTGGAGATGACCGTGGGGCGGGTGGTGTCCAGTGCCGTCCCGGTGGTGAAGCTCCAC
>PMZC01000128.1 GCA_003170555.1 Deltaproteobacteria bacterium | reverse complement strand
ACACCTGCTGGCCAAGACGTTCGTGAAGCCTGGCGATATCGTGCCGATGAATTATCATTTCACCACCACCAAGGCGCATTTCAACCTGGCGGGCGGTAAGGTGCTGGAACTCTATGGGCCTGAGGCGCTGAACACGCAAAGTGCGCATCCCTTCAAGGGAAACATGGATCTTGCCCGGCTGCGCGAGGCCATCACCCAGGCCGGCCCGAGCAATGTCTCCTTCGTGCGCATGGAGGCCACCACCAACCTGATCGGCGGCCAGCCGTTCTCGATGGCCAACTTCAAAGCGGTGCGCGAGGTGTGCACGAAACACGGCGTCCTGCTGGTGCTCGACGGCAGTCTGATTTCCGAGAACGCGTACTTCATCTGGAAGCGCGAGAAGGGCTACGAGAACAAAACAGTCGCCGCCATCGTGAAAGAAATGTGCAGCCTGCCGGACATCTATTACATGAGCGCGCGCAAGAACACCTGCGTGCGCGGCGGCTGCATCGCCACCAACAACCTCGAGCTGTTCGAACGAATTCAGCCGTGGCTGCCGGTCTACGAAGGCTTCTTCACTTACGGCGGCATGTCGATGCGCGAAATCGGCGCGATGACGGTCGGCCTGCGCGAGATGACCGAGCCGAATATGGCCGGCTGCTCGATCGAGCAGATCAAGTACTTCGTCGGCAAGCTCGTGAAGGCGGGCATTCCCGCCGTGACGCCTCCCGGCGGACTCGCCTGCCACATCGACGCGGCGAAATTCTGCCCGCACATTCCGCAATCGCAGTACATCGCCGGCGCGCTCACCGCGGCGCTGTACATCGTGTCCGGCGTGCGCGGCATGGAGCGCGGCACGATTTCGATGGACCGCGACAAAAACGGCAAAGACGTCTACGCCGACATCGAACTGACGCGCATCGCGCTGCCGCGGCGGGTGTATTCACTGTCGCACGTCGAGTACATCATCGAGCGGCTGAAGTGGCTCTACAAACATCGCGAGCTGATCCAGGGGCTCAAGTTCGTCTCCGAGCCGCCCGTGCTGCGGTTCTTCCTCGCCAAGCTCGCCGCCCGCCACAACTGGGGCGCGAAGTTGTGCGAGGCCTTCGTGAAGGACCACGGCCCGATGGCCTGAGCCGATAACCGATTGTCGAAAACGCGGGCGACCCTCCGGGGCGACCCGCGTTTTTCTTTTGGAGCATTTCACGATGGCTGGTAACCACAAGATTTGGACCGACCGTGTTTTTGAGCCCCGCAGGGGCGTAATCCGTAAGCCCAGGGCGCCAGCCCTGGGAAGTCGCCGACCACATCAAGCGAGCCCTGAAGGGGCGGCATTGACGCGGAACAAGTTACCCGATGACGCCCTTTCCGGGCTCTGATCTAAACGCGCATCACTTCCCAGGGCTCACGCCCTGGGCTGGCGAATGGCGCCCTTTCAGGGCTGGCGGCACGTTGCCGACATCATGCCGAGGATCGACGAAAACGTTAGGTGGTCCAGCGCGCGCGGAGCAGATTTACTCCAGCGCCTGCTCCAGATCGGCGAGCAGATCGTCGATGTGCTCGATGCCCACCGAGGCGCGGATCATGCCGTCGGAGATGCCGAGCTTCGCGCGCGTTTCGGCCGGGATCGCGTGGTGCGTCATGATCGCCGGGTGCTCGATGAGCGACTCCACGCCCCCGAGGCTTTCGGCGAGCGAAAAGATTTTGACCTTGCCGAGAAACGCCCGCGCCTTTTCCAGGCCGCCGCGAATGACGAAGGTGACCATCCCGCCGAAGCCGGTCATCTGCTCCTTCGCCAGCGCGTGCTGCGGATGCGAAGGCAGCCCCGGGTAGATCACGCGCTCGACCCGCGGATGCCGGCTGAGAAAGCGGGCGACCTCGAACGCGTTCTCTTCGTGGCGCTGCATCCGCACGCCGAGCGTCTTCGTTCCGCGCAGCACAAGCCACGCGTCGAACGGGCCGGCGATCCCGCCCACGGCGTTTTGGATGAAGTGCAGCCGCTTGGCGAGATCTTCGTCGTTGACCACGACCGCGCCGCTCACGACGTCGCTGTGGCCGTTCAGGTATTTCGTCGTCGAGTGTTCCGCGATGTCGATACCCAGCGCGAGCGGCCGCTGGAAGTACGGCGTGGCGAAGGTGTTGTCGGCGATGCTCAGCAGGCCATGCTCGCGGCAGACCTTCGCCACCGCGGCGAGGTCGATGATCTTCAGTAGCGGATTCGTCGGCGATTCGACCCACACCGCTTTGGTCCGCGGCCGGATCGCGGCCTTCAGGTTCGCGACGTCCGTCAGATCGACGAACGAAAATTCCAGTCCGTGGCCTTTCCAGATTTTGTCGAACAGGCGGAAGGTGCCGCCGTAGCAGTCGGCGCAGCAGATGAGGTGATCGCCCGCGTTGAACAGGTGCATGATCGCGTCGGCGGCCGCGCACCCCGAGGCGAACGCGAAGCCGAACCGACCGCCCTCCAGCGCCGCGAGGTTCTGTTCGAGAGCGGAGCGCGTTGGGTTGCGCGTGCGGGAGTAATCGTAACCCTTGTTCTCGCCAGGCCCGGTTTGGACGAAGGTGCTCGTCGCGAAGATCGGCGTGATGATGGCGCCGGTCGACGGGTCAGGCGCCTGGCCGGCGTGAATGCAGGCGGTCTCGAACTTCATGGCGGCCTCCACGATCATGAGAAGTCAGTTGAAGGGTCAGACTCTACGTTCACCGGCCGGTTGATTCAACCCGGTTGAAATCCTACCATTGATGGAACCCACCGTTAAAACGGTGGGCTAAAATCAACCGTCCCAAAGGGACGACTGAATTTAACCCGGGATTTTAATCCTGGGTGCTATCGGGATTTCGATCCCGGGCCAGGGAGCGCTTGTTGAAACACGTGGTGCGATTGGCGTTGCTGCTCGTATTGTTTGGCGTCTTCGCCTGCGGCAAGAAGCTCGAGCAATCGTTGGCCGAGCTGAAGAGCCCTGACGCGAAATTGCGGCAGGAGGCCGTCGAACGCGTCGCGCGCGAGGGCGCGCCGGTGGTGAAGAAGATCGTCGGGCTGCTCAACTCGCAGAACGCCGACGAACGCCAGGCCGCGTTCGCGGTCATGACGCGCCTCGGCCCGGCCGCGCTGCCGGCGATGCTCGAACAGGTCGATCTCGCGTTCGCCAGCCGCGAGGTGCTCGAAGGTTTCAGCGATTACTTCCGCAGCCTCGGCGACGCGGGCTATCAACGCCTGCTCACCGAGTTGCTGTCCGCCGCCGAAGAAGAAAAGAAGCTGGTCGGCTCCGCCGGTTCGATGGCGCACCTGGCGAGCCTGCATCATCATTTCGAGTCGATCAGCCTGCTGCTCGAAACGTTGCGCAACAACGTCGAGGTCGGCCATATGCCGGACCTGCTCAAGCATCCGTATGCGCCGGTGCGCGTGCGGGCGGCGTACGTGCTGTGCGTGAAGGGTTGGCGCCCGTCGTCGCCGGAACTGAGCATCATCTATTACAGCCACCTCGCCGAAACGCTCCAGTGCCCCAACGCGCCCGAGCCGATCGAGGAAGCGGCGCGCCTGGCCGCGATGAACTTCCCGTTGTTTCTCGAGACGGCGAATCGCTATCCGGCCGGCGGCGCGACGCGCGACAAGATTTTGGTCGCGGCCGGCACCGAAGAGATCGCGCACTACCTCTACGACCAGGCCCGCGCGGCGACCAGCGAATTCGTGATCGCGAACTTCTTTCATTTGCTGAGCAGCATGGAATCGGAAGAAGGCAAGCGCTACGCACGCCAACTGCTGCACGACCCGCGCCTCGGCCCCACGATCCGCGCCGTCGATCCGGACGCGGCGAAAGGGTTGTGAGAGGGTCTTGGGGCTCGGGGCTTGGGGCTTGGGGCTTGGGGCTTGGGG
>PMZC01000326.1 GCA_003170555.1 Deltaproteobacteria bacterium | reverse complement strand
TTCATCCTTTTTGGCGGTCAACAAATCGCGCCGTGCTAACACCCGCAGCCGCTGTTGTCGCCGCCGCCCGAGTCGTCGCCGCCCTGATCGTCATCGGTCGCGTCGTCGTCAGCCGCGTCGTCATCGCCGCTGGCATCGTCATCGACCGCGTCGTCATCGGTCGCGTCGTCATCCGCGGAAGCGCACGTCGGATCCTGCGCGTCGATCAATCCGTCGCAGTTGTTGTCGACGCCGTCGTTGCAGATTTCGGTCGCGCCCGGATGAATGTTCGGATCCTCGTCGTTGCAGTCTTTGCCGCCGCAATAAACCGAGACGAAGCCGTCGCCGTCGTTGTCGCAGTTCAGGCGCATCGGCGTTTGCGGATCGCCGAAGAGGAACAGCGTGTACCACGCCCAGCGCATCATGTTGTTGGGCGACAGCATGCCGATGTTGTCTTCCTTGCCCTTGTCCATCGCCGCGCCGATGTGGGGGATGCCGCCGTTGAAGAACGCGTCGGCCAGCGACCAGTCGTAGACGTTGCTCGGGCCGTCGACGCGGCCGGTCAGGTAAAAGCCGTAGCGCGTGTTCATGAAGTAGGCGAACGCGCCGCCGGTGTAGTGCGAGGTGAATTGCTCGGCCATGCAGTCGGCGTAGGCCATGCCGGACACGTCAACGCCGTCGACGCTGCCCGAATAGCAGCCCTGCGAGAAGCCGAGGTAGAAGCGCGTGTTGGTCAGTTCGCCGACGTCGCTGGGCGTGAAGGTCATGTTGTCGGTCACATCGGCGTGACCCATGTGATTCAGCCACTGGACGGTATTGGAATTCACGGCGGTGACGATGTTCTGGTGGTTGAACAAGCCGTTGTTGTCGTAGAGGCGGATGATGTCGATCGTCTGATCGCCGCAGTGTTTGTAAACTTCTTCCTTCATCACGCCGCCCGACGATTGTTCGTCGGCCTGCTCGCCGATGAACAGCAGGCGGTGCGGCATGGCGAAATCGTTTTCGAAGGCGATGGTCTTGCCGGCGATGATTTTAAGTTGCCACCGCTCGTCGACGGCGAACCGCCCGACGTGTACGTCGTAAAGCAGATCAACATCGCCGCCGTTCGGTCCGTCGTCCGGCTCGCCCCACACGTTGTTGCCGTTCCCGTTGTATGAGCCGTCGAGGCAGCCGTAGTACTGGTCCGACGCCATGCGTTGTTCGGTGTAGGTCGTGCCGTCGTCGGGGTCGGTCCCGGTGACGAATAGCCCGCGCAACTTGATGACTTCGTTGTTCTGATCGGCGTCGCCGACGATCAGCACCCACTGCAGGCCGTCGTTGTACCGGAGCTTGATGTAGTCGCGGATTTTTTTCTGATCGGTCTGGGCGGTCATCACCTGCTGGATGTCTTCCATCGTGGCGATCTCGCAACGCAGGCCGAACAGGTCGGCCTTGTGCTGGACCAGTTCCTGCAAATCGGCGACCCACTTCTTCGGTGTGATGACGAGATAGTCGATGGCGTCGCGCGTCGGTATTGTTTCGACCTCGTAGGTCTCGATAAGTTCCGGGTTGTCGACGCGCTGGCGCAGTTCGCGCAGGTCGGCGGGCAAACCGCGGAAGGGCAGGATGTCCGCCGGGCGCCGCCGCTGCGGCCGCGTGGTCACGTGCAGCACGAGGTCGGGCGTGAAGGACAGGCGCTCCCGGCCCGGCTGGAACTGCACCGGGTAAAGCACGACAGGCAGAATCGCGACGCCGCGTTTGTATTGCACCGATAGCGGCCGGTACTGCGCGGCCGGGAACGGCAGGGCGCCGGAATAGATGGCGGCGTTGGGCTGCGCGTCGTGGACGATCGGCTGGTCGAGCGGGCCGAAGTTGGGGCACCACGCCGCCGTGCCGCGCGTCAGCACGAACGCCTTCGCCGGTTCGAGGCGCACGGAAACGACCTCGTGTCCCTGCGGCAGCGCGACCCACGCCGTGCGCAGCGGCACGATCGGCTCGCCCGGCACGAGGTGCTGATTCAAGCCCGCGATCACCGGCTCGACCGTTCCGTCGTCGTGCGCCGCCAACGCGGGTTGGGCGAAGTGATAGGTCAGCGTGATTTCATCGGCCCCGGCGGGCGCGCTGAGTAAACAAAGGACGAACAGTCCCAGAAAAACGCGACGCATCGATAGTCTCCTTCTCGCACGGCCCCCGGCTATTCTAAATGAAAAGTGAAAAATGAAAAATGAAGAATTGCGCGGCAACGGATGAAAAAAACAACGCGCGACCAATCGCCCCCCAATTGCCTGCCGCCCGGTTCCGGGGCTCGTCGTCTACGACGCCAAGCACCATGAAGAGTGAAACCGCGAATCAACGCAAATGAACGCGAATCCGGTCCCATTAGCGTCTATTAGCGTAAATTCGCGGTTGAGAATTTCATTCTGATAGCGAAGTCATCCGGCAGCGGCGCTTCGATGCGAATCAGTTCTCGCGTGGTCGGATGCTCCAGCTCGATCATCGCCGCGTGCAGCCAGAAGCGGCCGCTCGGTTCGGGCGGACCGCCGTACAACTCGTCGCCGAGCAGCGGAAAACCGGCGTGAGCGGCATGGGCCCGCACCTGGTGCATCGCGCCGGTGGCGCACGTCGCCCGCACGAGCGCGAAACCGCGCCCGCGTTCAAGCAGCGAGAACTCGGTGCGCGCGTCGACGGCCCCGCGCCCGCGCCGTCCGCCGACGATCACCCGCGCCGCACGACGCGACGGATGCGCGATCGGCGCGTCGATCGCGATTTGCTCGGGCGGGTCGCCGGCCGCGAGGCCGAGATACTCCTTGCGCACCGCATGACGGTCGAACGCCGCCCGCACCGCGTGAAAGGCCGCCTCGTTTCGCGCGGCCAGCAGCACGCCGGAGGTCCAGAAATCGAGGCGATGACAGACGCCGGGTTCGAGCGGCGAAAAGCCGATGTGCGCCATTTCGGGAAAGCGCGCGAGCAGCGCCTGCGCCGCCGTGCCGCGTTCGTCCGCGCGCTGGGGCGCCGTGTGTCGCCCGGCCGGTTTCGCGACGGCGACGAGATCGTCATCCTGCCACAGGATCGCCAGCGGGCAATCGTCGTCGGCGGTAATCGCCGCCGGCCCCGCGTAGTCCAGTTTGATCTTCTGTCCGGCGGACAACGCCTGGCCTTTGGCGGCGCGGCGATCATCCACCCGCACCGCACCCCGCGCCGCGAGGTCCGCCGCCCGGTTGCGCGACAGCCCCGGGATCAGCTCAGCCAGCAGGCGGTCGAGCCGCAGCCCGGCTTTTTCCGGCGGAACAAAAAAAGTAAGATGCTGGTCAGACAAGCACCGCCTCATCCCGAAAGCGTCGCGGCGTGATCGCCCGCGTAGCCTACGGCGCGGCGGACGGCGTTGCAAGTTGGGTGGTGCGTGGTCATTGTTAACCAAGATCGTCTGGTCAGGGTCGTTAACCATATCGCTGGCATAGGGGGAGCGGATGCGACGAATTTCTCGCTGGTTATTGATACTGTTGCTGCTGGTCGTGGCGCCGGCGGTGGCGGAGACCGTCATCATCCTGCAGAGCGGCGAGCAGGTGCACACGGCGGCCGTGTCGTTCAACGGCAAGCTGTTCACGCTGCCGGACGCCCGCACCTTCGCGCGCGGCGCGGTGAGCGAGGTGCGTTTCGTCTCACCGGCCGAGGTCGGCGAAATCAACTGGCGCTACGATCCCGCCCGTTATGCGCAACTGTTCGCCAAGGGCCAGGAGTTGGCGAAGAAATACCCGGATCGGCCCGGCGTCATGCTCGAAGACATCGGCGTCTGCCGGCTCGAAGCGGACGGGACCAACTGGTACAGCTATCACTTCGTCGGCCTGGTGTTGAAGCAGAAGTCGAAGCATTGGGGCCGGGTGGTCGCGTGGGTCGACCCGGTGCGCGAGAAGCTCGACGGCCCGTTCGGCGTGGTCATCCATCCGGACGGCGCGTACCAGGCGGCCGGGTCGCAGTTCATCACCAAGACCGAACCGTACGCCGGCACGGTTTTTTTCAACCGCGGCGTGGCCTATCAGCTACAGATTCCGGACGTGCGCGTCGGCGACCTGGTCGAATACTGGTATAAGCAGACGACGGTCAAGCCGATCCACCCCGACTTCTTCTTTCCCGAGTTCGGTTTCCAAAGCACTTCGCCGACCGCCGTGTCCACGCTCGACGTGAACGTGCCCTCCGGCAAGAAGCTCTACTACGAAGTGCGCAACTTACCGGCCGACAAGCGCGAGCCGATCGTGACGAAG
>PMZC01000132.1 GCA_003170555.1 Deltaproteobacteria bacterium | reverse complement strand
GTGCAAACATGTTCGTTGATGCGGCGCACTTCACGCCAGCCGGTCACGCGGTGATGGCCGACCTGCTGGCGGATACGTTGTGCGCGGGTCATTGGCTGCCGGCGCCGTGTATTCCGGCGTCGTAGAATCGTTCCGGTGGAAATCGATCACGCTGGGTGAGAAATGCGCAATGCTCTGAGCCGATTGCTACGCCGAATCGCCTTCGCGCTGATCGTGACCGTCGTTTTTCTGGCGGCGGCGGAAGGCGTCGTGCGGCTGTTCGGCTGGGCGAAGCTGCCGGCCGAGCGCGTGTACACCGACGCCTATGATCCGAATTACGAAATGCTGCCCGGTGCGCCGAACCCGTACGCGAAGGTGCGCGAATGGCTGAACGTATCCGGGTTTCGCGGACCGGACTTGCCCTCGCAGAAGCAGCCGGGCGTGTATCGCATCATCAGCGCGGGTGATTCGACGACCTTCGGCGCGAACGTGAACGAGGATCAGACTTACTCGGCGGTCCTGAAAAAACTTCTCCACGATCGCGGCGTGCAGGTCGAGGTGTTGAACGCGGGAATTCCGGGCACCAGCATCTGGCAGCAGGTGACGCTGATCAAACGGAAGCTGTTGCCGCGTTACCAGCCCGACTTGATCATTCTATACACGGGTCCGAGTTTCCGCCCCGACGTTTATCTGTTGCAGGAAACGCGTCGCGGCCGGGCGTCGCTGTGGCAGACGCAGCGGGTGCTCGCGCACTTCCATCTTTATCGCCTGCTGCGCCTGTGGCTGCGGCCGCCGCGCTTCGCCGACTTGCTCAATCAATACAACCTTGACGCGCACGGCGTGGTGCCCTGGGACAAAGTGCGGCTCCAGGTGCGAGAGGACCTACTGGAGCTGCGCGCTCTCGGTCAGAAGTACGGCTGTCGTTTGCTGGTCGTACCCCGGATGACCAAAGCCGAATACGACGACGCCCGCCAAAAAAATCTGCACGCGAACAGCGCGGATTGGCGCAGCTTCGCCCGGCGCGAAAACCCGGTTTACCAGATGGCCGAGGTGCTGGCGGAACTGCACATGGATCATTTCATCGCCGCCGACGACTTTCTCGAAGCGTCCTATCACATCCCGCTTTTTCTTGACGCCGTGCATTTCACGCCGGCCGGCCACGAATTGATGGCGCGGCTGTTGGCCAACCAGTTGTGCGCCGGGGACTGGCTGCCGCGCGCGTGCGCCGCAAGATGAGGCCGCGCGGCGCCCCCGCGCGTTATTGGAACGTGGTGTCGAAGCACCCGCCCAAGCAGACCTTGTCTTTGGCATTGCAAGCGTCTCTACAATCCAACTGCGCGTTCCAATCGGTGAGATCATAGCACGGGCTGTAGCATTCGTCGTCTTTTTGCAAACAAGCGTCGATGCACTGTCCCGGATACCAATCCTGGCAGTTATTAAACGTCGTGTTGCACGCTTCGTTGCAGGCGTCGAGTTTCGCGTCGCAAGCGTCCTGGCAGGCGGTATCCCCGTCGCCGCATTTCGCATAACAAGCATCGTCGGCATCGGCGCAGGGCGTTCCGCATTGCAGCGAAGCCCACTCGCAGCTTTGGCAGCCGTAAGCGCACTGCATCAGCTCGCCCAACACATTCATGCCGCAATCCAAGCCTTGATTGTCGCAGTTTTCCTTGCAGTTCGTGTCATCGCCCGCGCATTTCCGGTTGCACGAGTCGCTTTGGCTCCCACACGCGTAACCGGCCTGGTACCCGGCGATCAAACACTGCTCGTCGCACGGTTTTTTGCCGCTGGTGTCGGGGGGCGGGACGTACGAACCGCCGTCGCCGCCGTTCGAACACGAAATCACGCACGCGAGTCCGAGGCACAACACGGAAACGAGCAACATCAATTTCGCCGAGGGTGAAAACATGGTTTTTCTCCGCAACAGGAATTAATAGATTGCCGGTCAGTGTCGTGCAGTTTGTTGCGGGTGTCAACCAATCCGCGATTATTCATTCAGCAAAGACGGCGTAACGGCGCGCCGCGCGCGTCGGGAAACGGCGCGGGCCGAAAATGTTCGATCAATTGACACCACGCGGCCGACTTCATACACTGCCGCGGAGTACCACGACTTCAACCGCGGGGGAGAACCGAATGCGCCGCGTACTGGGAACGATTGCGCTGTTGGCGCTGCTCACCATTGTGCTCGGGAGTTGCGGGGAAAAAATCGCCGTCAAGTCGGACCCCTCGCTCGCCGAAATCATGAAAATCGGGCGCGGCTATTTGCGCGACGGCAACGGCGGCAGCGCGGCCGAGGCATTCCAGGCGGCGATTCGCACGTCGCCGAATTGCGACGAAGCGAAGTACGGCCTGCTGATCGCGCGCAACATGCAGTTCTTCAGCCTGATGGATCAGCTCCTGACCCTGATTTCCAGCATGACTGCGTCGACGACGGACGACGACACGGCGGCGCCGCAGGGCGGTCAGGTCTCCTCGCCGGATAGCATCGAACCCATCGGCGACTACATTCAGGACTTTCTGCGCGAGAGCGCGGAAGGCTGGTACAACGATGCGGAGCAACTGTACCTCGAGTTGCTGACCTTCAAGGATCCGCATTTTGAGATCGACCATTTTCATATGGGCATCACGGGCCTGGTGGAGATGGATTTCGGCGGCCGCCTCGACCGCACCGACCTGCAGTACTTCGGCGTGTTCAATGCGCTGGTGCGCGCGATCGTGAACATCGCGCTGGCGCACGATCTCAATTTCGATTTCTTTTCGATCACCATCCCGACCATCAACATCGATCTGAGCGATCTGACCAGCCCGGACGGCTTGAAGAACTTCATCAACAGCCTGCAGCCGATCATTGATCTGCTGACGTCAATGCTCACCTTCCAGGCCAATCCGGACTTCCTCTATCTCAAAGGCGACGAAGGCGTGGCGCGGATGCAGGCGGCCGGCGTCGAGTTGGGCCAGACTTTCGATCGGCTGCATTTGCTGATTGAAGAGGCGTACCGCGACACCGGCCCGCAGACCGACGGCACGGTCCATTACATCGACGTGAACGGCACGGGGCGCGGCGACCGGCATCTCGATCCGCTGGTGCTGCCGGGCTTCGGCGAGTTCGACGCCGACCTCGTCAACGGCCTCGACGTACTCAGCTCGCAGACCGCGCAGGCGTTGTGGGACGATACGCCGCTGGATGTCGATCCGTATCATCCGAATCCGTTCTATCCGGCGTACGCCAACGACCTGTTGACCGCGCTGAAAATTTTTCCGCTCGTGATCGACAAGGCGACATTGGAGAGCCTGCTGAGCGCGCTGGGCGTCACGCTGCCGTTTCCGATCGGCGACAATTTCCAGATCGTCATTTCCGGAATTCCCGACAACTTTCTGGGCATCGCCATCGGGCCGTGGTTTGCGCAGCCGGCGCCGGACGGCGTCCGCCAGATACTCTGGTTCGTGGTCGATCTCTACAACACGATCAAAGGCTTCTTCCCCAGCGGTTCACGAGGCTAGGGCAGGCGCATGTTCGCGCGGCTGGCCCGCGGCTTTGGATACGCCTGGCGCGGGCTGTCGCATCTCGCCGGCCGACCGAATCTCTGGAAGTTCGCGGCGCTGCCCGTCATCCTGAACACGCTGCTGTTTATCGTCGCCGGTTGGGCGTACGTCCATTTCTTCCCCGACCTGTTGCACAAGATCATGCACCGGCCCGAGGTGTGGTATCTGTGGATCGTGTACGTGCTGGTCATTGTGCTGCTCTTGGTCGCCTTTGCGCTGCTCGTGCTCTTCACGTTTACCATGGTGGGCTGCGCGCTGGCCGGGCCGTTTCTCGATTTGCTGTCGGATCGCGTCGAGCAGCAACTCGGCCGCGTGGAGGCGCCGCTGTCGTTCGGCGAGGCGTTCCGGACGATGATGCGCGGCGTGGTCGTGTCGTTGGTCACCCTCGCGCTGTTCCTCGTTTCGCAGATCGTGGTCTTCGCCTTGTGGCTGCTGCCGGTGATCGGACAAATTCTGTCGGCGGTGCTCGGTCCGCTGGCCGGCGCGTATTTTTTCTCGGTGCAATTTTTCGATTACCCGCTGGGCCGCCGGCGGCTGACGACGCGCGCGCGTTATCGCTTCGTCAATCAGCACCGCGCCGAGGCCGTCGGTTTCGGGCTCGCGGTGTTCCTGACCACGCTGGTCCCGCTGCTCAACTTCGTCATGCTGCCGGTCGCCGCAGTGGGCGCGACGCTGCTCGTCCGCACGTTGGAGGAAGAGGATGCCCGTCCGTCCGCTGCCGGCTGAGTCGATTCCCGAGCATCGCCTGCGCGAACTGCGCCTGATCGGCAGCGACGTCGACGACACGCTCACGCAAGACGGCAAGCTGCCCACCGAGATCATCGACGCGCTGGCGCGGCTGCGCGCGGCGGGTGTGGCGGTGTGGCTGGTGACCGGCCGCTGCGCCGCCTGGGGTCAGGCCCTGGCGAACTACTTCGACCTCGACGGCGTCGTCGCCGAGAACGGCGGCGTGCTGTGCCGGGGCGACAAGATCGAGGTGCTCGCCGATCTGGCGCCGGTCGGTCCGCGTCGCGAAAAGTTGAT
>PMZC01000079.1:2739-3756 GCA_003170555.1 Deltaproteobacteria bacterium | reverse complement strand
TTTCGCGGCGATCGCGCGCGAAGCGGTGCTGGCCTTCGAATTGGGCAACGAGCCGGATTACTATTGGAGCGCCGGCTATCGTCCGTTCTTGTACAACTACGACGATTACCAGACCGAGTTGGATGCGTTTCACGACGGAATCGCGGCCTTGGTTTCGCCGGTTCCGCCGTTCGCCGCGCCGGCGCTGGGCGGCGTGCTCTGGCTGCATCGCCTGAACGATTTTTTCGCCGCGGAGCAAGACCGGGTGGCGCTCGTCACCACCCACGTCTACCCGTACACCGTTTGCGACAACCTGCCGGCGCCGCCGCCCGCTGCGTTGCTGAGCAATTACGCCACGAAGAATATCGGCCGCACGTACGCGCCGGTGGCGACCGCCGCGCATGACGCCGGATATTCCTATCGCATGGACGAACTCAACACCGTGTCCTGCGGCGGGGCCGACGGCGTGAGCAACGTCTACGCCGCCGCGCTGTGGGCCATCGACGTGGCCTTCCGGCTGGCCGACGCGGGTCTCGACGGACTCAACTTCCACACGCCGGGAACCTACTACGGCGTCTTTTCCTACGACGACACCGGCGCGCTGGAAGTGCATCCGCTCTACTACGGAATGCGCTTTTTCTCGCTGGCGACGGCGCAAGGCGGCCAGCGTCTGCCGGTGGAGATCAACCTGACGCGACGCGTGCGCGCTTGGGCCACGCTCGGCCAGGACGGCGCCGTTCGCGTTGCGCTGGTCAACGAGGAACTCGAGGGCGACGATACCGTTAGGTTGCGCGTGAGCGGCCGCTCGGCGGCGGCGACGCTCGTGCGGCTCCGCGCTCCGGCGCTCGACGCGCGCACCGGCCTGACGCTCGGCGGGCAAACCTGGGACGGCTCGGTCGACGGCCTGCCCCTCGGCGACCTCGTGACCGAACCCGCGCCGTTCGAAGGCGATGCCTACGTCATCTCGCTGCCCGCGCTGCAGGCTGTCGTGGTGACCGTGCCGCTCTAAGCCGCGTCTTGTAGGAGCACCCTTCCGGG
>PMZC01000079.1:0-2728 GCA_003170555.1 Deltaproteobacteria bacterium | reverse complement strand
AGCCGAGGGCGGCTGTGCTCCATTCCAGACCCAATACCCGAGACCCAAGACCCTCCCCTATTCACTCTTCACTCCCGACTAGCCTATACTGTCGACCATCGTGATCAGAAGATCGAAAACCAAGGGTGCGTTCGCTCTAATCGCCTGTCTCGCGGCGGTGGTGGTGGCCGTGCTGGCGGCGCTGGCGCCGGCGCAGGAGGAATCGCCCGCGGCGTGGCGCGGCATGCCGCCGGTCAAGTGGCAGCGGCTGAGCGACAACCTCTGGCGCATCGAGGACGGCACGGTGGCTTACCTCGTGCGCGCGGGCGCCAAGGCGCTGCTGATCAACATCGGCGGCGGGCGGGCGCTGCGCGATCTGTCGCCGGCGGAGGTCACGCAGGTCGAGGGCGTGCTCGTCACGCACCATCTGCGCCCGGTCACGCAAGGACTGCCGGCGGCGGTAAAACTCGGCGCGTGGATCGCGGCGCCGGCCGGCGAGGCGCGGCTGCTGTCCGACGCGCAGACCTTCTGGCGCGAGACGGCGTTGCGCGACGTGTACATTTTCAAACCCGATCTCGACACGCCCGCGGATAACGTGGCGGTCGCCAAGACGCTGCAGAGCGGCAAGCCGTTCACCTGGCAAGGCATCACGTTCGAGGTGATCGACACGCCGGGTCCGACCGCCGGCGCGGTCAGTCTCGTCGCGCGCATCGACGATTTGCCGGTCGCGTTCACCGGCGAGCTGATCGTCGAAGACGGCAAAATCCCGAACTACTGGAACATGGAATACGCCTACGGCGACAACGGCCTGCCCGGTCTGCGCGCCACGCGGGCGAGCGTGCAGGAAGTGATGAAGCGCTTACCGGCGATGCTGCTGCCGGCGCGCGGCCCGGTGATCAGCCAACCGAAGCAGGCGGCGGACAAGCTGCTCGAACGCATCGCCGCGGTCGAAAAACTTTTCGCGGTCGAACCGCTGAAGAAAGGCGTCCGGCGCAACGACCATCCGCTGCCCCACCTCTATTGGCGCCGCGGCAGCTACCTCGTGGTCGGCGACGAAGGGCATGCGGTGCTGATCGGCTACCCCGGCCTCGACGCGCGCGGCTGGGGCGGGCCGCGATGGCTGGGCAAGCTTTATGACGACCACGTCTTCACCAAGCTCGATGCGATCTTTCTGCTCGGCTATCAGGACGACCACGTCGCCGGCGCGCCCGCGTTGGCCGCGACGTTCGGCTGCCCGGTGTACACCAGCGCCGAGGTCGCGCAGGCGCTGCGGTCCGACGGGCCCGATCCGTTCACGCTGTTTCGCGCCGGACAGTTCGACGCCCCGCTGCAGCCGAGCATCGTGAACACCGGCGACAAGCCCAGCGCCGAGATGGAATGGCGCGGCCATCATTTGCGTTTCGTGCCGCTGGGCGGACATTCGCTGCACCAGATGGGCATCCTGGCCGACATCGACGGCAAACAAATCTTGTTCACCGGCGACACGCTGCTGCCCACGCAGCCGCTGTCGGGCGATCTCAATTGCCTGTGCCGCGTGGAGCAGCCGGGCTTCTCGTACACCGACGCCGCGGACTGGCTGCAAAAACTGCATCCCGCGCTGGCGGCGACGAATCACCACGGTCTGATCGAACTCGATGACGCGCGCCTCGCCGGCTTCGCGCAGTGGGCGCGGGCCATCGAACCGGCGCTGACGCCGCTGCTGGCGACGCACTCATACCGCGCGGGGCTCGATCCGTTCGCGCGGCACAGCGTGACGCCGTTTCATCTGGTGATGGAAAAGCCGGGCGAAAAGTATTTGCGGCTGGCGGTGCGCAACGACCGGCGCGGCCCGCTCGCCGTGCAATATCATTTTCATCTGCCGGCCGGGTGGCTGCTGCAGGCGCGCAGTCGCGAAGACCCCAACGTGTTCGTCGAAACGCACAACGCGATTCTCGCGCGCCGCGCCGCCGTGACCTCGTGGTCGCTCGATTTGCGTCTGACTCCGCCGCCCGACCTTCCGCCGGGGCGCACCGTGATCCCCATCGACGTGGTCGACGGCAGCGAGTTCCTCGGTCAGATCCTCCACCTCATCGTGGATTGCGGCTTCCAGTCCGTCGCGCCGTGGCGTCCGGCCGGCGGCATGACGCCTTATGCGTTCGCGCGCGAGCGCTACCGCAATTTCGCCTGGCTGCCGGATCCCAGCCGCGGCCTGCAACGCGTGCTGTGGCCGAGATGGCCCGAATAAATTGGAGGCGAAGCCGATCTGATGTGGCGCGCGGTGATTCTGGAACATGACCGTCTGCTGTGCCGCGTTCGCCTTTCGTCCGCCGGTCTGCTGATCGACGGCGAAGGCGGCGGCGAAATCACGCTGCCCGGCTTGCCCGAAGCCGTGCGGCTGACGCCGGCCCGTCAGGCGGTGTGGCTGGAATTCAGCGACGGCCGATCGCAGGCGCTGTCGCCCGGCGAATCGCTGGCGCTCGGTCGCTACACGCTGCGCGTCGAGAGCGAGGCGGGGCCGGGTCGTCATTCCACCAAGACGCTGGTCTATCAGGTCGAAGAACGTGCGTTGCGCACGACGACGAAAACGGTGCGCCTCGTCGACGGGCCCGATGCGCCGCGCGAAATCGAGCTCGAACCGCGCGACTATCTCATCGGCCAACTCGCCGGCTGCGATATCGTGCTGACCGACCCGTACGTCTCCGGCCGCCACGCCCGGCTGTTCCCGCGCGGCGACGATTGGATGATCAGCGACCTCGGCAGCCGCAACGGC
>PMZC01000133.1 GCA_003170555.1 Deltaproteobacteria bacterium | reverse complement strand
GATCGAGGTGGGCCAGCACCGCTTTGCCGACGACGTGAAATCCGCCGAACGACACCTGCACGATCACCAGCGCCGCGTGTACGCGCCAGGTCGATCGCGCTTTCGGTTTGGGGTTGATCGTTACGGAGTCTTCCACTTCCCTCGTCGTCCGTCGGTCGCGTTGGGGCTAGAAGATCGGCTTTTGCGGGTGGACCGTCAAGAGCCGCGCGGTTTCGCTTTATCGCCCGGCGCTGCCCGTCGCCTGCTTTTGTTGGCCGTTCTTGACGCTGCGCACGGTGATGGCATACGCCGCCTCGTTGCAGGAGTCGAAGGTAAGAACGTAATCGGCGTCGTGGGCCAGATGCTTGTCGTAGCCGGCGAGATCGGTTAGCTGACAGGCGTACCGGCCGGTGGCGTTGAAATATTGCATTTCAGCCAGGCGGACTTCATTGACCTTCGAAATCAAAGCCGCGTTGGCGGCGGCGGCGATCATGCTGGCGCCGGAATCAATCGGCTGCGCGACCGGCCGCGCGACATCCGGCGTGGGCGTGGCCGTCTCCGGCGGCTTCGACCGGCAGGCGACACCGACGACGACGAGCAAGCACGCGATCAACGCACAACGTCTGCCGCTCACGGTCCCTCCCTGCGGCGCGGCTCAGGCCAGCAGCCGGGCGGCCTCGATGTACGGCGGATCTTCCTCATCCATGACGCGCACGATTTCTTTGTTCATCCGCTTTTTCAACTCGCCGAAAATGCCGCGCTCTTTCTGAAACGTTTTGGCGAACGCGAGCCCGGCTTCCTGCAGTTCCTTTTCGTCGGCGCACGCTTTGATAACGATGTGGTGCTCTTCCATCTCTTTGCCGCCGACGCGTTTGCCGGTCAGGGCCATTTCCTCGAATTTGTAACCGGGAATCGCGCGGCGCACCAGCGCCAACATGCCGGGCATGAATGGGATGTTGATATCGACCTCGGGGAAACAGAAGAAGCCGCGATCGGCGCGCATCAAACGAAAGTCGCAGGCGCACGCCATGATCGACCCGTCGCCGAAGGCGTGGCCGTTGATGACCGCGATCACCGGTGTGGGGAACAGCAGGATGCGTTTGAACATCTTGTTCAGCCCATACAGAAACGCTTTCATCTCGCCGGCGCGCTTCGGATCGGAATGCGCGCGCATCGCCCAATCCAGGTCGATGCCGAGCGAGAAAAATTTCGGATCGTACGAGGTGATGATGACCGAGCGAATGTCTTTGTCGGCCTCGATCTCGTCGAACAGACGCAGAATCGTTTCGTTGTACTCGGGCTTGTGCCGATTTTCGCCGTCGGTCATCACGATGCGCGCGACGGCGCCAACTTTTTCCCAGTGCATGATCGACATGACTTTTTCCTTTCGCACTCGATAATGGAAAACCGGATATTCTTTTGCCACAGGACGCGCCGAATCTCAATCACGCTCGCGAATCACGCGCCGCGCGTCTTCCCACCGAGCGCCGCCAGTGTCGCGACGGCCAACACCAGCGCGCCGCCGCTGACGAACCAGCCCGCCGCGTACGAGTCGGTGACCCCGAACAAGGGCGTCACGCACAGCATGACCAGCGCGGCGACGGTGAGGCCGCGCGTCGCCCAAACCGCGCGCCGCTCATCGCCGCGCAGGCCGGCCAGCAGCAGCGGAATGGCCGCGGTGTAGTAGTGCAACCACACGAGCCGCGCCGACAGCAGGTAGATCAGTCCGCCCAGGCCGACCACGTATACCGCCATCAACGCGTCGTCTTCGCGCGCATCCTCACGTCGCAACCAAAGGACGATCAACGCCGGCGCGCCGAACAACGCCATCAGCCAGGCGCCGAGGTTCACGCCCCACGCGTCATGCGCCAACATCGCCAGCGCGAAGTTGCCGGGGTCGACCGGGATGATGTTGTCGGGCATCGACAGCAGCGCGACCGCCCAGTCCGACCAGCAGCGCAGCGAACCGAACAACGCCGCCGATGACGCGAGCGCCAACGCCAGCGCCGCGGCGACGCCGGCGCCGCCGATCGCCAGCCGCTTAAACTGTTTCGTGACCAACCACCACCACGTCCACAACACGCCGACGAACAACATGTTGGGTTTGAACAACACGAGCGCGCCGAGCGTGAGGCCGGCGAGAAAGTCGCGCCGCGCGGCGTCCCCGCGCGAGGCCAGCCAACAAAAAAGCGCAACCAACGCCAGTTGAATCTGGTTGACGTTGCCCATCCGCACGTCGGAAAGCAGCGGCTCGAAGAAGCCGATCAGCGCCGCCGCCGCCAGCAGCGCCGCGGTCCACGAGTAGCCGAGCAGCCGACAAAAAACGAGCACGGCCAACAGCGCGCAGAGCAAACAAAAAACCTGATAGCACTGGTAGGCGATCTCATAATGCGACGAAGAAAACAAACTCAGCGCGGCGTAGAGAAACGGCGTCGAGTAGGTTTCGAGCACCGGCCGAAATCGCGCGACCGCGCGGTGACGCTTGCCCAGCGGGTCGGTCTGCGCGCGCCGCGCCAATTCGGCGCCGACGAACGCGCGCCCTTCCGCCGAGTAGATGTTCTGTACGGGCGTGGTTCGCAGCGCCTGCCCCACCGCCCAGAATTGATAAAAATCCATACCCAGCGCAACGTCCGCCGTATGCCACGTTTGCGCCAGGCAACAGGCGACGAGGAACAGCGCCAGCAGAAGAGTCGGCTGCTTCAAGGGCGCCTCACGGCAAATGAAGCGTCTGCTTCAACACGCGACGAAAAATGTCCTTGAGGTTATGGATCGTGGTGATGCGCACGTGATCGCCGGCGGTCTTCGATTCCACGTCCAGCGGCAGCCAATCCGGATGCGCAGCGTTGCGCAGATTCAGATTGACCTTGAGCCGCTCGCCGTCGTTCAACTTTTTCACGTCGACAATCTGGTAGGCGTCGCTGTCTTCCGGCACGCCCATCAGTTGCACGAGTTTGAACAGCAGATCGCTCGACGGCAGTGAGTCCAACCCCGAGATCTGGCTCTGCACCAACCCCGTTTGAAAAACCTGTTTGAACTGATTGCGCGTCAGCGACACGACCTTCGGCTTCACCCGGCCGCTCGCCCCGCCGATCAGCGAACCGAACGGGCCGGCGTGCGCGCGTATTTCCTCGATCGTGACATCGACGGCCTGCGAAATGAGAGCTTCGACGTCGACGTATTTTTCGAACGAGGCGTAGTCCTTGCGTTTGAAGGCGTCGGCCGCGTGCAGCATCGCGTCGAGCGTTTGCGACTTCACCAGGCAGCCCATGTTCAACACGACCAGCAGCATCAGCGCCGCACCGCCGACGACACGCACGATTCTCATCGTCATTTCCTCTCTGTTTCGGTTGGCTAGATATTTCGCCGACGCACGCGGGTTGTCAAACCGCGCCGTAAAGCAGATATGGTTTGCGTTGGGCGGCGAACCGGCGAAGTCCGGGCCGCCAGGCGCGCTCGAGTTCCGCAATGGACGCGCCGGCTTCGATCGCCAGGCGAATGCGATCGGTTCCGCACAACAGGTCGAAGGCGAGTCGGTCGGTCTCGAATTCATACGGTTCGGTGCGCCAGCGAAATTGATGCGGCGCCATCGCGCGCGCCTGCGCCACGAGTTCGAGATACGTGCGGAACGGCCGGAACGCGCGGCGGTCGGTGACGTGTACGAAGACGCCGCCGCAGCGCCGCCCGGCGAACTTGTGAAACGCGGGCGTGAAGTTGATCGGCCGAAAGTAAACACCCGGCAATGCGAGGTCGTTCAGTCGCGCGGCGAGTTCCTGGCCGTCGAGAAACGGCGCGCCGACCATCTCAAACGGCCGCGTCGTACCGCGTCCTTCCGAAAGATTGGTCCCCTCCACGAGACAGCCGCCCGGGTACACGATGGCCGTGTCGAGCGTCGGCATGTTGGGGCTGGGGCAGATCCACGGCAGGCCGGTCCGGTCGAACCACATCGCGCGCCGCCAGCCGCGGCAGGGCAGCACGGTCAGCTTCGCGCCGAAGCCGAGCGCAGCGTTCCACATCCGCGCCAGTTCGCCGATGGTCATCGCGTGCCGCACCGGCAGCGGATAACGCCCGACGAACGACGCGAAAGCGGATTCGAGCACCGGCCCTTCGAGCGCGACGCCGCCGAGCGGATTCGGCCGGTCGCAGACGATCATCGGAATGCCCGCCGCGCCGCACGTCTCAAGGCAATGAGCCATGGTGTAGACAAACGTGTAATAGCGCGCGCCGACGTCCTGCAGATCAATGACGAGCACGTCGATCAGCGACAACGCTTCGGCGGCGGGCCGCAGACTCGCCGCATCGGATGAGTAGAGCGAGAAGACCGGCCGGCCGCGATAGGTCGCCTGCGCGACAGCCGCCTGATCCTGCGCGTCGGCGAACAGGCCGTGTTCCGGGCCGAACAACGCGGTGACGTGAACCGATGGATCGTCGAGCAGCCGATCGTAAAGCGTGGTGAGGTCGGGCAGCACGCTGGCCTGGTGCGCCAGCAGGCCGACGCGCGCGCCGCGAAGCAGCGTCTTGCGCCGCGCGATGAGCGCCGCACAACCCGGCTGCACGCGGGGCCGCGTCACTCACAACCCCGAAACGGTGAGTTTGCGAAACCGGATGGACGGCGCGCCGATCGAGCCGCGCCAATCGAGGTCGGACCCGACCGCGTCGATGTCGGCCAGCATCTGCAGCATGTTGCCGCCGATCGTGACTTCCTGCACCGGCGAAGTCAGCTCGCCGCGTTCGATGAGCAGGCCGTTCGCGCCGCGCGAATAATCGCCGTTCACCACGTTGACGCCGCTGCCCATCATGCTCGTCACCAGCAAGCCGCGCTCGATGCCCTTGAGCAACTCGGCCGGCGGCGTCGCGCCCGGTTCGAGCAGCAAGTTGTTGCTGCCGATCGACGGCAGCGATTGATACGAACGCGAAGCCATGCCGGTCGGTTTGGCGTGCGCCTTGTTGGCGGTGTAGGTGTCATAGACAAATCGCTGAAGCACACCTTTGTCGATCAGCGCCTGCCGCCGCGTCGGCAATCCTTCGCCGTCGAACGGCCGCGACCCGCTGCGCCGCGCGAGCGTGCCGTCGTCCACCACGGTCACCAGCGGCGATGCGATTTTCTCGCCCAGTTTGTCGACGAGGAACGTGCTCTTTTTGTACGCGAGGTCGCCGTTGAGCGCGCTGACCAGTTGGCCGACGAAACCCTTGGCCATGTCCGGTTCGAAGACGACGGGCAGCTCGGCCGATGGGATTTTCTTCGCACCCAACATGCGCACGGCCCGCCACGCGCCCATCCGCGCGACCCACAGCGGATCGCGCAGATCGCCGCGGTGCGTGCTGAGATCGAAATAGTAATTCGATTGCTTCTGGCCGTTTTCCTCGGCCACCACGTCGGCCATGCACCACACGGCGCTGACCTGGTATTCGGCGAAGAACCCGGCGCTGTTGATCAGCGCCACGCGCGCGACGTTCGCGCCGGCGCCGACCTGCTCGCAGGTTTTCACGCGCCGGTCGTACGCCAGCGCTTCCTTTTCCATCGCGATCGCCGTCTTGACCAGCCAATCGTTGTCGATCGCCTCGACCGCCGGATCGAAAATGTCGGGATGCGCGCGTTCGAGCCGAAGCGACTCCGCCGCCGGCAGGCCGTTGTTTTCGTCGGCCGCCGTTTCCTTGGCCAGCGCCAACACACGCTCGCCGAGTTGGGCCAAACCGGCGCGGGTCAGGTCGGAGGTGTAGCCGAAGCCGAGACGATGTTCGCGGAACACGCGCAGGCCGACGCCGGTGCTCACCGCCTGTTTGAGATTTTCCACCTCGCCGTGGCGCGCGCTGACCTCGGTGTTCCGGCCCCATTCGAAAAAGGCGTCGACCTGTTCGGCCCCGCCGCGTTTGACCCGGTCGACCAGCCGCTTGATTTGATCGAGCTGTTGCTTCCGGTGGTCCATGCTTCCTCGCTCCTCGCGATCACGCGGTGCGCGTTCCGCCGACGGTGATCTTGTCGATGCGCACGTGCGGCAGGCCCACGCCGACCGGCACGCCCTGCCCGTCTTTGCCGCAGGTGCCGATGCCCGGATCGAGCGCGGCGTCGGCGCCGACCAGTGACACGTTCTGCAGCGCGACCGGTCCGACGCCGATGAGCATCGCGCCTTTGACCGGCTTGGTGACCCGGCCGTCTTCGATCAGATAGCCCTCGGCGACCTCGAAGACGAAGTTGCCGTTGGCGATGTCGACCTGCCCGCCGCCGAACATCTTCGCGTACAGCCCCTTCTTCACCGACTTGATGATGTCCTCCGGCGTCGCGGTTCCCGGCGCGAGAAACGTGTTCGACATGCGCGGGATGGGCATGTGCCGGAAGCTTTCGCGGCGGCCGTTGCCGGTCGAGTGCGCCGCCGGGTCGAGCAGCTTCGCGTTGAGGCGGTCGGACATGTATCCGCGCAGCACGCCGCGGTCGATCAGCACCTTGCGCTGCGGCGCGGACCCTTCGTCGTCCATGTTGAACGTGCCGCGCTTGTTGGGCAACGTGGCGTCGTCGATGACGGTGCATTGCTCGCCGGCCACCTTCTGCCCGACCTTGCCGGTGTAGAGGCTCGTGCCCTTGCGAATGAAATCGGCTTCGAGCCCGTGCCCGATGGCCTCGTGCAGCAGAATGCCGCTCCAGCCGTTGGCCAGCACGACGGTCTGCTCGCCGGCCGGGGCGTCGACGGCGCCGAGCGTGGCGACGGCGATCTGCGCCGCGCGTTTGGCCACGTCCACCGGCGTGAAGGTTTCGTAGTGTTCGAAGCCGACGCGTCCGCCGCCGCCGTAGAAGCCGGTGCGGCGATCATGGGCGTCGGCCGCGATCACGTACGCCGCCAGCCGCGCCATCACGTCGCGGTCCTCGATCAGCAGGCCCTCGGTGTTCGCGACGAGGCGATAGCTGGTCGCATCCTCGAAAGCGGCGGTCACCTGCTTGACGCGCGCATCGTACGACCTCGCGGTGTCGTTGATCGCCATCAGCATCGCGACCTTCTTGCTCACCGGCGTCTCGCTGGAATTCACGCGGATCGGCGACTGCGGTTTGGCCATGCGCGGCTCGAGCGGATGCGGCGTCCACGAACCCGCGCCGCTGGCGATGAGCGCCGCCGTGTCCGCCGTGCGTTCGAGCGCGGCCGGCGAGAAGTCGTCGCTGTAGGCGTAGCCGACCTTGATGCCCTTGATCACGCGCACGCCGACGCCGCGCATCGCGCCCACCGTGGCGCTGCGAATCTTGCTCTCATCGAGGCGGACGCTGTCGGTCAGCACGTCCTGCACGTACACTTCGGCGAATTCGCCGCCGCGGCTCATCGCGCGCGTGAGCAAGCGGCGAATGAGCTTCTCGTCGATCGGCAGTCCGCCGAAACGCAGCTCGCGCGTCATCGCCTCGGCGACCGCGCCGGGCGCGAGGCCGGCCAATACGCCCGCCGCCGCCAGCCCTTGCAGGAACTCGCGGCGGCTGATCAACCACACCGGCAGCTCATGCGTCATGCGGTTCCTCTCCTTCGTCGCTGACGATCTCGCAGATGACGTCGTTCAATTCCGCCGGCGTCAGCACTTTCTTTTTCATCAGCAGCTTGACCAGCGCCTCCACCAGGCGATGGCTCGACATGCCCGCCAACATCTGGTGCACGTCGTCGGCCGATGAAGTACGGCCGTACGCGCGCTCGATCGCTTCCGCGAACGAACCGTAGGAGCAGACGAACGGTTCGATATCGTAACCCGTGGCCGTGTGCACCGCGTCGAGGGCGTCGAAGTTCGTCGGGTCCGGCGTGGCCACGAACAGCAGCGGACGATCGGGCGGCCGCTCCATCAGCCGGAACGGCAGCACCGCGCACGACCGCGCTTTCTCCGCGCTGAGCAGGCAGAGCGCTTCCGCCGAAATCGCCGCATGCTGCAGATCGACCTGCGGCACATCGTAGAACATGCTGAGGAATCTCAGCAGTTCTTCTTCGGTGATATAACCAAGTTTGACCAGCGTCGAGCCGATCCGCCCCCCCTCCTTTTTCTGCCGCGTCAGGGCCGTCTCCAATTGTTCGCAGGTGATCAAGCTGCGCTCGACCAGCAACTCGCCCAACCGCCGCCGGGGAAGCATGATTGACCCCCATGCTGGAGTGACCCTCTTATTAGAAACCCAACGCGGCGAAGGGTCAAGCCAACAGGGAAAAACGCGAAAATAAACGACGCCGTTGTTGACTCGCGATGAAAACAACCTTCAAATACGTCGAACCTTCTGCGGATCGATCCACCGACGATCCCGCGAAGAAATTCGAAAGGCGGTCTCATGAACCACCGAGTGCTGCGGGGCGTCGTGCTGCTGTTGCTGCTCGCGGTCGCCGTCGCGTACGCGATCGAAGCAACGCCCGTGCCCGAGGAATTCGAGAAGCTCGCGAAGGAACTGACGACCAACCTCGATGTGCTCTCGTCGTTTCTGAACGAACGCGGCGCGCCGCCGCCGACCGCTTACAAAAAAGCGTTCGCCGAATTGCTGGTGGCCAGCGGCCAACGCGGCGAGGAGCTGTTTCAGAACAACGTCATGCCGGCGACCGAAATGACGCTCGACGGTCTGAAAAAGCTGGGCCTGCGCGGCGTCACGATTTGCATTCCGTATCCGTTGCTCACGCCGCTGTTTCCGCGTCACGAAGAATATACGGAGTTCTATCGCTGGGTCGTCGCGGCGGCGCGGCGGCGCGGCTTGGCGGTGCTCGTCAAAATGAGCACCCTCTTTGAAGACCCGCTCTGGACGCACGTGCGCTTCGAGTACGGTTCGCAAGACAACGCCGCGGTCATCGCCGGGATGCACGCAATGGCGGGCG
>PMZC01000135.1 GCA_003170555.1 Deltaproteobacteria bacterium | reverse complement strand
ATTACGATCAGAGCGGACAGTGCCAGCTTGTTTTTCCGAACTCGCATCATCCCAATGACCGGCTGATCGGCCACGTGCCGCACATCATTCCCGGCAACGGACAGCGTTATCCGTTTCGCTGGCGCGTGGTCGCCGCCGGAGAAAACCGGTTCCGCGCCATCGCGACGACGCAGGCCAGTTTGCTGCCGGCCGACCAGAACACGCCCGCCGCGTTCCACGAGCTCGACGACAATGAGTTGCGTAATCTGCTCGACCGGCTGGAAGACGAGCTGCAGAAAATCCCGCCGGAGATGCACCGGGTCGTGGAAATCCGGTACCGCGTCACGATGTAACGCCGGCTGGTGTTACAAGATCGACGACAAGATCGGGCCGATTCCCGGAATCGCGCTGAGCGCCGCGTGCAGAATCGTCGGGGCGATGGCCCGCGCCCACGATTCGAAATCCATGCGGTGCGATTCGGCCGATTCGCGCAGCGTCTCGACTCCGCCGTGGAGCATTTCGTTCAACGTATGCGAGCCGGCGTCGAGCAGGCCGCCGATGTGCTCCGCGATTCCCGACGCCAGGCTTTCGAGGTCGGACCGGCCGGTCGAAATCATGTCGGCCAGGTCGGTGGCGCCGCCGTGGATCAGCGCGTTGAGCTGCTCGTGGCCCGAATCCGTGGCCATGCCCAGGTGACGCAGACCTTCGTCCGCCATGCTCGACAATTGCGCGAACATCTGCCCCGACGTTTCCTGCAGGTGTCCGAGCGAGGTTTCCAGCACCCCGGTGAGGTGCGACTGCCCGTCGGAAATCAGCGTCGCCACCGCTTCGTGGCACGTGCTGGTCACCTGGTCCGCCACCTGGTGGCCGTGCTGCTCGAGCAGGTCGCGTCCCTGGCCGATGGCCTCGTGCACGCCGTCCAGCCCGCTTTTCACTTCGTTGACGAGGCTCGCGATGCCGTGCTCGACGTGATCGCCGATTTGATGGACCGAGTCGGTCACTTGCTGGCTGACCAGCTCGACCCCGTGGTGGGCGTGGTCGGTCAGGGCTTGCACCCCTTGGTCGATGTGCACGGTCACGTTACCCAGGCCGTCGTGTACGGCGACGGTGATGCGTTCGGCGCCGGTTTCGGCGGCGGCGTGAAGATCGCTGGTCGCTTCCTTGGCCATGGCGTCGACTTCGTGCATGCGCCGGTCGATCTCGATCGTGATGAGATGCAAATGCTCCTGCGCTCCGCTGGTCAGCGCGGCGACGCCGGTCTCGAGCTGGGTGTGCAGATGCCCGGTGGCGTCGTCGACGATGCTCTGCAGATGGTGCGTATGCTGGTCGAACGCGCTGGCGACGTGCTCCAGGTGCTCGCCGGCGCTCGTCTGTAACTGGTGCAGACCCTCTTCCGCCCGGCCGCCCAGTAATTCGAGATGATGCTGGCCGCTGTCGCCGATCTGGTGCAAATAGTTTTCGACCTCGCCGCCCAGCCGCGCCACGTGGTGCTCGGCCTCGGAATGCAACTGGCCGGACCACCCCTGCATTTCCGTTTGCATCGTCCCCAACGCGGTGTGCGTTTCGTGGTCGAGAAGCTGCAGCCGGTCTTGCGTCTCGGCGCTCAGTTGATGCGCCAGGTCGTCGGACACGGCCGTCAGGTGGTGGACGTGCTCGGTTCGCGCCTCGTCCAACTGCGCGAGCAGAAGCTGCCCTTCGTCGTGCAGCTTCGACATGATCTCATCCGCCGCGGCGCGCAGGTGCTCGATCTGCTCGGTCATCGCGGCCTGAAGCTGCGCGATGCCGTCGCTCACCGCGTGGTGAACCGCGGCCGATTCGTCGCCGGCGCCGACAGCGTGGAAGCTCGGATCGATGGTCGGATCTTTGGGTCCGCCCGCCGTGGCCGGCGAAGCAACACCGGCATCATCCGTTCCTGAAGAACCCCTGCGCCTGGGCATGATGCGCCTCCCGATCAAGATATTTGGAAGCAATAATGTTGCACAATTTGGTTCGTGCGAAAAGCCGTGCGCGAGGAGAAGGTCAATCCTCGGGGCGACGTATTTGCCATGGCAAACGGAGGCCGCGAACGTCAGTCGGTCCCAGGTTGAACGCTGACGCCGTAAGACGGGTCCAAGCCGGAGCGATGGTTTGACGAACCTGGCAAAATGGCTATTTTACAAGGCGAAGTTTTTTTTCCGCGCTCCCCGGAGGATAATCATGCGGTATTCCCCCTTTGGATCCCATCGGCGCTTTTGGATGGGGCTGTTTACACTGGGTATGCTGGTGTTATTGGCCGGCGCCGGTTGCGCGAAAAAAGCGCCGCCGCGAGTTTCGCCGCCGCCGGTAACCGTCGCGGTCGTCGAAAAGAAAGACATCCCCCTGGAAATTCCGACTATCGGTACGGTGAACCCGATCGAATCCGTGACCATTCACGCACAAGTCGGCGGCTACGTGAGCAAAATCTATTTTCGCGAGGGCCAGGAGGTTGCGGAAGGGCAATTGCTGTATCTGCTTGATCCACGCCCTTTTGATGCCGAGCAAAAAGTCAGCGAAGCGACGCTGGAACAAACCCGCACTCAATTGCAAAACGCCGAATTGCAACTGCACCGCGGCGAGGACTTGTTCAAACGAAAGCTGATTGCGCAGCNNGCGGCGGCGCAGACGGCGGCGCTCGATCGGGCGCGGTTGGATCGCCAATTCGCCGAGATTCGCGCGCCGTTCGCCGGCCGGATGGGACGCTGGCTGGTGTTCACGGGCGATCTGGTCCAGGTCAGCGCCACGGCCATGGCCGTGCTCAACAAGATGCGGCCGATCGACGTGCAGTTTTCGATTCCGGAAAAAGAACTGCCGTTGGTGCGCCAGGCGATGGCCGCGGGCGAAACAAAGGTAACCGCGTCGCCGACCGAGGCCGGCGGCGAGCCGGATGCCGGTGAGCTGATTTTCGTCGACAACGCCGTCGATCCGCGCACCGGCAGCATCGTGCTCAAGGCGCGTTTCTCCAACCTGACCGAGAAATTGTGGCCCGGGGAATACGTCGACGTCGTTTTACGATTCGGCGTGCGCCGCGGAGCGCTCGTGGTGCCGTCGGCGGCGATTCAGACGGGCCAACAGGGCGACTACGTCTACGTGATCGACGCCGAACGCAAGGCGACGATGCGAAAAATCAAAACCGGCCCGACCTACGGCGATCTGACGGTCGTCGAAAACGGCTTGAATGAGCATGAAACGGTCGTCACCGATGGACAGATTCGATTGGCGCCCGGCGTGAAGGTCGAAATAAACAAACCGGCGCCCGGCCCGGAGAGCGCCCGATGAGTTTCACCGGCCTGTTTATCCGCCGGCCGGTCGCCACGTTCATCTTGATGGCGGCCTTGTTGGGTTTCGGCCTGCTGGGTTACCGCAACTTGCCGGTGAACAATCTGCCTAACGTCGACTTTCCGACGATTGTGGTCTCCGCGAGCCTGCCCGGCGCCAGTCCCGACACCATGGCGTCGGCCGTGGCGACGCCGCTCGAAAAGCAGTTTTCGACGATCGCCGGCATCGATTCGATGACTTCGACCAGCACCCAGGGCAGCACGCAAATCACTTTGCAGTTTGTGCTGGACCGCAGCATCGACGCCGCGGCGCAAGATGTACAGGCGGCGATCACCAAGACGCTGCCGCAACTCCCGCCGGACATGACCATTCCGCCGGTCTATCAGAAGGTGAACCCCTCCGACAGCCCGATTATCTTGTTCGCGCTCAGTTCACCGACGCTGCCGCTGTCGACGCTCGACGACTACGGCGAGAACCTGCTCGGCCAGAACATCTCGATGGTCAAGGACGTGGCGCAGGTCCTCGTATACGGGGCTCAGAAGTACGCGGTGCGCATTCAGCTCAATCCGCAGGCGCTCGCGGCCAAGGGCATCAGCGTCGCCCAGGTGGCCGCGGCCGCGGAAGCGGCGAATTCCAACCTGCCGACCGGCGCGCTGTGGGGCCGCGACGTGGTGACGACGGTCGAAACCGACGCGCCGTTGCAAAAAGCCGCCGACTTCCGGCCGGTCATTGTCGACTATCGCAACGGTTCGCTGGTGCGCATTCAGGATTTGGGCAACGTCATCGACGGCGTGCAAAACGACAAGGTCGCCGCGTGGTATCGTGATGCCCGGGCGGTGGTGCTCGCCGTTCAGCGGCAACCCGGCAGCAACACGGTTGAAGTGGCCGACAACGTCAAGGCCATCATTGACAAACTGAAGAGCCGTTTGCCGGCGGCGGTCGACGTGAGAATTCTTTTCGACCGCGCCGCGCCGATCCGCGCCTCCGTGCACGACGTCAAGCTGACGTTGCTGCTGACGCTATTCCTGGTCGTGATGATTATCTTTCTGTTTCTGCGCAACTTCTCGGCGACGATTATCCCCAGCCTGGCGCTGCCGCTGTCGATCGTCGGCACGTTCGGGGTGATGTATTACCTCAACTACACGCTCGACAATCTTTCATTGATGGCGCTGACGCTGGCCACCGGTTTCGTCGTCGACGACGCGGTGGTCATGCTGGAAAATATCGTCCGCCACCGCGAAATGGGCGAGTCGCAATTACAGGCCGCCTACCACGGCGCGAAGGAAATCGAATTCACCATTGTCTCGATGACCGTCTCGCTGGTCGCCGTCTTCATTCCGCTGCTGCTGATGGGCGGCATCATCGGCCGGCTGTTTCGCGAATTCGCGGTGACGATCACCATCGCGATCCTGATGTCCGGCTTCGTTTCGCTGACGCTTTCCCCGATGCTGTGCAGCCAGTTTCTCGGCGCCTCGGCGATGGCCCACCACGGACGTTTCTACGCGGTCACCGAACGCGGGTGGCTGGCGTTCGCGCGCTTTTACGAAGTTACGCTGGCCTGGGTGATGCGGCATCGTCCGGCGACCGTGGTTTTTTCCGTGCTGGTGATGATCGGCACGGTCTTACTGGCCATGATCAGCAACACCGGCTTTCTGCCGAGCGAAGACAACGATATGTTGATGGGCACGACCGAGGCGGTCGCCGGCACGTCGTTCGAATCGATGGCCCGACACCAGAGCGCGGCATCGGACATCCTTTTGGCCGATGCGAACGTCGAAGGCTTCATGTCGTCGGTCGGCGCCGGCGGGCCGAATTCGCTATACAACCAGGGCCGGATCTTCATTCACCTCAAGCCGCGCAGCCAGCGACGGCTTTCCGCCGACCAGGTCGCCGACGAATTGCGGCCGAAGTTGGCGCAAATCATCGGGTTGCGCTGCTATCTGATCAACCCGCCGTCGATTAACGTCGGCGGGCGCATCAGCAAGGCTCTGTACCAGTACACGCTGCTGAGTACGAACACCGACCAGTTGTTTGCCTCGGCCGGCCAACTGGAGCAGGCGCTGCACAATTCGCCGTCGCTGCAGGATGTGACCAGCGACCTGTCGATTAGAAACCCGCAGATCACGTTGAAGATCAACCGCGACAAAGCCGCCGCGCTGGGCGTGACGCCGGCCGCCATCGAAAATACGCTCTTCTACGCTTATAGCGCGCGGCAAATTTCGACGATTTTTACGCCGACCGATCAGTATTGGGTCATCCTGGAGTTGGCGCCCGAGTTCCAGCGCGATCCGCAAGCGCTGAACATGCTCTATGTGGCCTCGGCGACCGGCGGCGTGACGCCGCTGTCGGAATTGGTGACGGCGGAGAACTCGGTCGGGCCGCTGGCGATCAACCATTCCGGCCAGATTCCGTCGGTGACGATTTCCTTCAACCTCAAGACGGGCGCGTCGCTCTCGCAGGCCACCGGCGAAGTCGAAGCCGCCGCCAAGCGGATTTTACCGGCGAGTATCACCGCGGCGTTCTCAGGTTCAGCCCAGGCGTTCAAAGGTTCGCAGGGCAACCTCGGTATCTTGTTGTTGCTGGCCGTCGCCGTGATCTACATGGTGCTCGCGATTCTCTATGAGAGCTTCATCCACCCGTTGACGATCCTCTCCGGCTTGCCGTTCGCCGGCTTCGGCGCGTTGCTGACCCTGTGGCTGTTCAAGGTGGATCTCAACGTCTACAGCCTGGTCGGCGTGATTATGCTCATCGGCGTGGTGAAGAAGAACGCG
>PMZC01000013.1:1017-3375 GCA_003170555.1 Deltaproteobacteria bacterium | reverse complement strand
GATTGGGGATTGGGGATTGGGGAGAGAGGACCGGAATTACCCAACAAGCACTTTCCCGACAGTTGAATTCTCGCGGCGACCGGTGGTACGTTGAGGCTGCGTTCTCAACTTCTTAGATCAAACATCATGTCACAAGAGAACAGACGGGAGGGTATGGTGAAATACCTCGGTTTAGGAATTGTCATTGCGAGTGTATTATTGCCCGGCCTTGGCTGGGCCGACGGACCGGTCGACTACGGTCCGGAACGATATTACCTCGATTTGTTAAAATACGACTCAAACGGAAACCGCGTTTCCGACGCCGCCTACCAAATAGTCGACATCGAAGACGTTAGCGAGTCGTATAGCGGCGCAGTTACGGCTTCAGTCGTAGATTCCGCCGATAATGTCTATTTTTCCGCGTTTCGTCCGGATATCGGCGACAGTGACGAAAATGGATTGTACTCCCACGATTTATACCGCGTGAACACCGACGGAGAGATAAAGACGGTCGCTCATCTCGGAAGCTTCGGCAATTTGCCTACTCCGGTTTCATTGGCGCTGGGACCGAACGACACGCCGATTTGCCTCGCTGGCCCGTTCTGCACTTACGATCCCTATGAGACCTGCACCGGCATCCACATCAAATGCATCGATCAATGGGAAGTCCAATTTGACGCGGCGATCAGCGCCACCACAACTCCGCTTGTCGTCGATTCAACGGGCGCGGTTTACGTGGCGGGTACAAGCCAGGGTTCCAGTCTGGATTTTTTGGTCATTAAGTACGACTCTCAGGGCATCCAACAATGGGTGGTGAAGCGCGATTTCAACGGAAATGCCGATCAGGTGACCGGTCTCGTCCTCGATTCGACCGAGAACGTCATCGTGGCAGGGGCTTCAGATCTAGGTATCGGCTTGCTCAAGTTGGATCCCGATGGCAACGAGATATGGTTCGCCCAACCGGCGACTACATTCTCCAATGTCGATACTGTCGACGCGACGGCGCCTTTGCTGGACCAAGGGGGCAATGTCGTAATCGCGGCTTACGCAATCGACACGACCGGAGGGGACGCGCCATCATATTTGACATTGTATAGATTTTCTCCGGCGGGCCATCTGCTGTGGGCTTATCAGCGTGAACCGGAAGTCGCCGGATTCGCTTGTTCAGATTCTCTCCGATGCATCGCCTTAGACGAAAACGCGAACGTTTTCACCTTGGCTGACGTATTCCGCTCAGGTATCTACGTCTACAAAATCGATCAAAACGGCAACTTGGTTTGGTCCAGTATTATGCCGCCTTACGGGTTGGAATGGGCGCTGGCCGTCGACAAAAACGGAAATGTTTGGACCGCCAACAACACTCTGGACAACCATGACTTGGAAGGATACCAGACAGCGAAACTCGATCATAACGGCACCGTGGTCTGGACCGATTTTTTTAGGCCGACAGACTCGACTATGACTTATCCCGAAGCGATCTTGTTCGATTCATCAAATGACGCGTTGATCGTCGGCGGCCACGAATACTCTGATTTCGGCGGATTAAGCGGTTCGTCAGACGACGGCCAAGGGCATCATCATACGGGTTGCGGCTGCGGTTCGTGAGGCGCTAGTCCGTTCATTCTTCACTCTTCACTCTTCACTCTTCACTGTGCTACAACCGCGTCATGATCAAGCCCAGCCGCAAAAGCCTCGAGATCCCGCCGTTCCTGGTGATGGAGGTGCTGGAGAAGGCCAAGACGATGGAGGCGCAGGGCATCGACATCGCGCACATGGAAGTGGGCGAGCCGGACTTCGATTCGCCGCCGTGCATCGTCGAGCGCGCGCACGAAGCCATGCGGCGCGGCGAAACGCATTACACGCACAGCCTCGGCCGGCGCGATCTGCGCGAGGCCATCGCCCGCTGGCACGCACGGCGTTACGGAACGAGCATTGATCCGGAGACGATTCTGGTGACGATGGGCTCGAGCCCCGCGCTGCTGCTCGTCTTCCTCGCCCTTTGCGATCCGGGCGACGAGGTGATCTTGTCGAACCCCGGCTACGCCTGCTATCCGCAGATCGTTTCGTTCGGCGGCGGCGCGCCGGTTTATGTCGCGGTGGACGAGCGCGACGGCTTTCAATATCGGCCAGAAAAAATTCGCGCGCAGATCACGCCGCGCACGAAGGCGATTCTCGTCAACAGTCCGTCTAACCCGACCGGCAATATGATCGAGCGCGCCCGCCTCGAAGAGATTTGCGCGCTGGGGCCGCTGGTGGTCAGCGACGAAATCTACCACGGCCTGGTGTACGGCGACCGCGCGGTGAGCGCGCGCGAAGTGAGCGAGCGCACGGTGGTGGTCAACGGATTTTCCAAGCTGTTCGCGATGACCGGCTGGCGGC
>PMZC01000013.1:0-964 GCA_003170555.1 Deltaproteobacteria bacterium | reverse complement strand
ATGCGCGCCGAGTACGACCGCCGCCGGCGCTTGGTGCTGGCGCGCTGCCGCGACATCGGGCTGGGCGTCACCGTCGAGCCGACCGGCGCGTTTTACGTCTTCACCAACGTCAAACAGTTCTGCGCGGCGTGCGGCCTCGACTGCTACGACCTCGCCTTCGACATTCTGGAAAAAGCGCACGTCGCCGTCACGCCGGGTACGGACTTCGGCCCCGGCGGCGAAGGATATCTGCGCCTGTCNNTGGCCCGCGTTAATTTTCCCCCGGGGCCAGGCGACAAACGCGGTTTCCGTTCACAGGGCGCAGGGAATCAGTTTCTGTGCGGCCAGCCACTGCGCCACGTTGGAGGCATACCACGCCATCACCTTCGGCGGCGGATGAACAAGCCGGTATTCGTCACCCAAGCCGTCCGCCTCGAGCACAAACCCCGGCGCCCCCATCGGTGTCCAATAACTTTCGTACATCAGGCGGAAGATTTTTCTGATCGGCGGCCAATATAGCTGAGGGCCTCCTGTAGCGTAGGGACCGACAAAAAAGCAAACGCGCACCCGGCTTCGATTGGCCAGGACAAATTCGCGCAGACGTCGGCGGTTCTTGAGCTCGGCTTCGAGAAAGTTGCCGGTCCAGGCGTGTTTTGTCCACAACCCGTCAGATAGATTGGAAATGCCCATGATCGCGTAGCGAAATGAATGAACGTGATNNGCACCCGCGCCGGTTTCGGCACGATCCCAAACGTGATCGCCGACCACCAGGGCAAATATTCCGTCCACAACTCCGGATGTTGCATAAAATAACTCTCGACCGGACCGGGGTGAAAAAAGGCCCGCTGACCCGTGTTTCGGATAGCGAAGATAATCAGGTCGGGATCGTAGCGCAGCGACTCCCAGGCCAATTTCGCGTGTTGCGCGCCGACGTGGCAGATCGTGCCGTAATTCCAGACCTCGAACTTGCCGCAGCCTTTGGCGT
>PMZC01000258.1 GCA_003170555.1 Deltaproteobacteria bacterium | reverse complement strand
TTAGTATTTATGCAAGAGGCTCTTCACTCTTCACTTTTCACTTTTCACTGCGCAAAGAGCCAAATTAGCGCGAGAAGCATCGACGGCAAAATCAGACACAAACACCCTCTGCCATTCTCGACCCGCGCGGCTTTCGCCGGCTCTTTGCGCTTCGCCGGCTCTTTGCGCCGCGGCATCGGCGGATCATCGCACGGCGGATGCAGCGACGCGGTTTGCTCCGGGGGCGGAAACGGCCGCGCCGGCGTGGGCTCCGTCGCGGTCCAGGTCGCCAGCAGCGTATTCGAGCCGATGACCAGCGCATCGCCCGGCCGCAGCGCCGCCGAGCCGGTGACGCGTTCGCCATTGACGAAAACGCCGTTGGCGCTGTCGAGATCTTCGACGATCAGCTCGTCGCCGTTGGGCAAGAGACGCGCATGACGGCGCGAAACCAGCGGATCATCGAGCAGGATCGCACTGCCCGGTTCACGACCGATAGTCAGCTCTCCGACCACCGGGAGATCCGCCTCGCCGGCCTCACCGCAACGGACCAACAATTTCCACATTTTTTCCTCGTTTCGTCTACATAGCAGCAACGCGGCGCGGCGGCAAGTCAGCTTCTTTTGCTTCTATCGCTTGCGCCGCCCGACGCTGTCGTGGCCTCGAAAAGGCGGCTTTTACGGTTCTTGACATCCTATAGTCAAACCAGTATAGCTAGCTGCTAATATTGCTCGTTTTCTGGCGGAGTGAACATTACGTCGAATTTTTGGGTTTTGACCTCCATACGGGTTTGGGGATCGATAGATTGAAGCCGGAGAAAAAGGAAGACGACACCGTAACCGCCGATATTCCAGAATCGGTTTTCGAAGAAGCGTTACGCGCCGTCGAAAAAATTCAGGCTCAGACGCGCCAGAGCAAAAAGGACAAGGCTGCCGAGGGCGCGCCGGGCGAGCCCGTGTCGGAAAAAGAAGAGCTGCTCGACCTGATGCAGATTCTCGAGCGAGACGTCCCTCCGCCCCCCGCGCCGGCCAGGCCCAAGGCCAGGGAAAAGGCCGAGGCGTCGGATTCGGATTTGTCCGTGCTCACGCGCTTGTTGGAAGAGGAATACAATCTCGAGAAAGAAGCCGACTTCTTCAAGACGGTGCTCTTTGACACGATCAAGAGCGAAAGCAAGGTCAGCGAGGATCTGCTCAAGGCGAAAGAAGGGCAGATTCAAGAGCTGGTCGAGCGCCTGACGCGGATTCAAGGCGAGTTCGAAAAATTCCGCGGGCGGCTCGAACGCGAATTCGAAACAGCGAAACGTTTCAGCAACGAAGCTTTAATATTGCAAATCTTGCCGATTCTCGATAATTTTGAGCGGGCCATCGAGCACGCGACGAAAAGCGAAGACAAGCACGCGATGGTTCAGGGCATCCGCTTGATCCACAAGCAGTTGCTCGACACGTTGCTCGCGGCCGGGGTCAAGCAGATCGAAGCGAAGGGCAAACCCTTCGATCCGGCTTATCATGATGCGATGGTCGCGATCGAGACCAACGAGGTGGCGCCGAATCTGGTCGTGAGTGAGTATTCGCGGGGCTACCTTTTGCACGACCGCTTGTTGCGGCCCACCAAGGTGGTGGTCAGCAAGCGAGCGGGAGCGCCCACGCCCGGCGAGGGCGAGGCGCCGGCGGAACCAGGCGGCGGTAATGAGGCGGGGGGCGGCGCGGAACAAGCCTCTTGATGCAGCGCGGGATGCGCGTCCAGGCACTAACGTCGTGAGCGACAAACAGACTCGGCTGGAGGGAAGCGAGATATGAGCAAAGTCATCGGCATCGATCTGGGCACGACCAATTCCTGCGTGGCGTTGATCGAAGGCGGAGAGCCGATCGTCATCGCCAACGTGGAAGGCTCGCGCATCACTCCCTCGATGGTGGCTTTCACCGGCAACGGCGAACGTCCGGTGGGGCATATCGCCAAACGCCAGGCGATCACCAATCCGAAGAACACCGTCTACGCGATCAAGCGCTTGATCGGCCGCAAGTACAAAAGCTCGGAGGTCCAGCGCACCCGCAAGATGGTGCCGTATAACATCGTCGAGGCGGACAACGGCGACGCGTGGGTCGAGGTGCTCGGCCGCACGTATTCGCCGGCCCAGATCAGCGCGATGATTCTGGAGAAGATGAAGCAGATCGCCGAGGATTACCTGGGCGAAGAAGTGACCGAAGCAGTGATCACCGTGCCGGCCTACTTCGACGACGCCCAGCGCCAGGCCACCAAGGACGCCGGCACCATCGCCGGCCTGAACGTGCTGCGCATCATCAACGAACCCACCGCGGCGAGCCTCGCGTACGGCCTGGACAAGAAAGAAGCCGAACGCATCGCGGTGTTCGACCTGGGCGGCGGCACCTTCGATATCTCGATTCTCGAAATCGGCGACGGCGTGTTCGAAGTGAAGTCGACCAACGGCGACACGTTTCTCGGCGGCGAGGATTTCGACGCGCGGATCATCGACCACCTGGTCAAGGAATTCAGCAACACGCACGGCATCGACCTGACCAAAGACAAGATGGCCATGCAGCGGCTGAAGGAAGCGTCGGAAAAGGCCAAGCACGAATTGTCGTCGGTTTATGAAGCGGACATCAACCTGCCGTTCATCACGGCGGACGCTTCCGGTCCGAAGCACTTGAACATCCACCTCTCGCGGCAGAAGCTCGAAGAGTTGGTGGCCGACCTGATCGAAAAGCTGGAAAGCCCGTGCAAAACCGCGATGCGCGACGCCGATTTCGATCCGGAGGACATCAACCGCATCATCCTGGTCGGCGGCATGACCCGCATGCCGCGCGTGCAGGAGAAGGTGCGCGACATCTTCAACAAGGAACCGTTCTGCGGCATCAACCCGGACGAAGTCGTCGCGGTGGGCGCGGCGATTCAGGGCGGCGTGTTGCGCGGCGACGTGAAGGACGTGCTGCTGCTCGACGTGACGCCGCTGTCGCTCGGCATCGAAACCCTGGGCGGCATCTTCACGCGCATCATCGAGAAGAACACCACGATCCCGACGCGTAAGAGCCAGGTGTTCTCCACCGCCGCGGACAACCAGCCCGCGGTCACCGTGCACGTGTTGCAGGGCGAGCGCGAAATGGCCGGCGACAATCGCAGCCTCGGGCGCTTCGAGTTGGTCGGCATTCCGCCGGCGCCGCGCGGCGTGCCGCAGGTCGAGGTCACCTTNNCGAAGGACCTGGGCACCGGCAAGAAGCAGGCGATTCAGATCACCGGCGCCTCGGGCCTGTCCGAAGCCGACATCGACCGCATGGTGCGCGACGCCGAATCGACCCGCGAAACCGACATGAAGCGCCGCGAGTTGGCCGAATTGAAGAACAACGCCGACGGCCTGATCTACACGGCCGAGAAGAGCCTGCGCGAATACGCCGACAAGCTCTCGGACCGCGAGATGGATCAGATTGAAAACGCCATCTACGAGCTGCGCGAAGTGATGAAGGGCGACGACATGCGCGCCATCCGCGCGGCCATCGACGAACTCAACAAAGCCAGCCACAAACTGGCCGAGACGATGTACGCCTCCAGCTACACCGGCGTGAAAGTGGAAGAGGAGTTCGACGAAAAATTCGACGACGAGTTCGACGACGACGAATTCTCTTGATCGCGGGTGATCGACGCGAACACGGGGCGCCGCCTCACGGGTGTGCGCCCCGTTTTTGTGACGAGTGAAGAGTGAAAAGTGAAGANNCCTCTATCGCATTCTCGGCGTAAAGCCCACCGACGCCGCCGACGAAATTCGCACGGCGTACCGGCGGCTCGCCCGCCAGTTGCACCCGGATGTGAGCGCCGACCCGAACGATCATCGCCGTTTCGCGGAAGCGGCGGACGCGTATCGGGTGTTATCGGATGCGAAGGCGCGCCGCGCGTACGATGCGCGCCGTCTGCTGCGACTGGCGCCGCCGCTCGACCGGCTGATGAACATCGCCGAAGATCCGGCCGCGCGCGCCCGCATGGTCAGCCGCATCGTGCAGGGGTTGAACAAACTATCGCAGCGCGCGCAGGGGAACGACGGCCACGACCTGCTGCTGCCGTGGGATCTCACGTTCGCCCAAAGCTACACCGGCGCGGAAATCAAGTTCTCCTATTCGCGCCCGTTGCGCTGCGGCGAGTGCGACGGCACGGGCTTTCGCACGCACCACGCGTGTGACGTGTGCGGCGGCGCCGGACGCCTCACGGTTCGCGCCGTCCCCGGCCTGACCAAACGCTGCCCCCGTTGCGGCGGTCACGGCGTCGCCGGTACGGGCCGCTGCGGAAATTGTCGCGGCCGGGGCTTGCTGCGCACGACGTCGCACGCCACCGCGCGGATTCCGGCGGGCGTGGCGAACGGCACACGGCTGCGGCTCAAAGGCCACGGCGTCGCCGGCCGTTTCGGCGGGCGTGACGGCGACCTTATCGTACGCCTCGACGTCGAAGGCTCGTTACAGTACACGCGCGACGGACGCGATCTCATCGTCGAAAAAAGCGTCGACCTCGAAACCGCGTTATCCGGCGGCGTGCTGGAAATCGAATCGCCCGACGGCCGCGCCGTCGACCTCCCGGCGGCCGGCGGCCTGTATCCGGGCCAGCGGCTCGGCGTGGCCGGCCGGGGCTTCCCCTCGCCCACCACCGACGAACGCGGCGACCTGATTGTGGTCATCGATGTTCGCTCGCCGGCTGATCTCGCGCCCGACGAGCGGCGTCTGGTCGCCCAGTGGCTGGACCAGGCGCGCATCACCCGCGGCCAGGTTTCGCCGGCGCTCGTCGCCTCGGTGCGGCGGGTGATCAGGAAAAAAGCATGAAGCGCGTGCTGACCATGCTGCTGATCGCCTCGTGTTGGATCGCGCTGACGGCGTGCGCGTCCGAGCCGGTGGTGCGGCCCGTCTCGCCGACGGCCGCGCCGGCCCCCGCGAACGGCGAAGGCGGCGCGGAAGCGTTGTACCAAAAAGCCGAGGTCTACCTCCGCAACAACTTCATGGCCAAAGCGCTCGAACAATACCTGCTGGTGGTCGAGCGTTTCCCGCACAGTCCGCAGGCGCCGATGGCGTTGTACCAGATCGGCCAAATCCAACTGCGCACCAACGCCTTCGACCAGGCGCTGTACTACTTCAACCTGCTGGCCAGCGAACATCCGGACGACCCGCTCGCCGTCGAAGCCTATTTCGAGATGGGCGTGTGCCAGCAGCGGCTGGGGCGTTACGACCAGGCGGTGCAATCGTTCGGCTATTACGTGCACGCCGACCGCGCCAAGCGGCCGGACGAGGCGAAGATTTTGCTCGGCGACAGCTACGTCGTGCTGCGCCGCTACGGCGACGCGCTGCTCGCGTATGCGTCGTGCGATCCGCACCTCGACAGCGCGCGGCAGGTCGACGTGTTGAAGAAAGTGCGCGATCTGCTGGAAGGAAAAATCCAGTTGACCGAACTGCTCGGCCTCATTCCGCGATTGAACGACGGACCCGTGGCCGACTTCGCGCGCTTCCGCGCGGCCGAGGAGCTGATGTCGCACGGCCAGCAGGCCGAGGCGGCGCGTCTGCTGCGCGACATGAAGTTCGCCGACCGGCGGTACAAGTTCTACGCCAAGGCCGAGGAGCTGCTGCAACGGGCCGAAGCCGCCGCCGCGGCGCCGCCGCCGGCTCGGACCGCGCCGCCGACTCGAACCGCGCCGCCGCCGACTCGGACCGCGCCATCGACGCGCACCGCGCCGCCGACGCGAGTCGCCGCCCCGGAAAGCGCGGCGGAAGCGTGGGCCCCCGAACCGATCTGCGCGATCGGCGTGCTGCTGCCGCTCTCCGGCGAAGCGGGCGTGTTCGGCCGCGAGGTGCTGCACGGCGTAATGCTCGGCGCCGGGCTCTTCGGCGACCGCGATCCCACCGCCTGCCGCGTCATCGTGCGCGACACGCAGGGCGATCCGCAGGCGGCCGTGCAGGCGGTCAACGATCTGGCCGACGATCCGCAGGTGCTCGCCATCATCGGCCCGCTGCTGAGCAAGACCGCGCCCGCGGCGGCCGAAGCGGCGGAGAAGCGCGGCATCCCGCTGATCTCGCTGACCGCGCGGGAGCTCGTCACGGAAGGCGGCCACTGGACGTTCCGCAATTTCCTGACCGCCGACGATCAGGTGCGCGCGCTCGCCCGTTACGCCGCGGAACAACAAGGGGCCGCGCGTTTCGCGATTCTCTATCCCGACGACGAACAGGGGCGCATGTTCCGCGACCTCTTCCGCCGCGCGGTCGCCAGCACGCCGGGCCGGCTGGTCGCGGCGGTGGGTTATCGGCCCGACGAAACCGATTTCCGCCAGCCGATCGCGCAACTCAAGGCGGCGGGCCATTTCGATGCGCTGTTCATTCCCGACAACCATCGCCGCGTCGCGCTGCTGGCGCCGCAGCTCGTGTATTACGACGTCAAGGACGTGATGCTGCTGGGCATCAACCGTTGGAACGACGACGAGCTCGCACGCATGGCCGGCGGCTACCTCCAGCGCGCCGTGCTGGTCGACGGATTTTTCGCGCGGGCGTCGAACCCCGAGGTCGAACCGTTCGTCACCGCGTTCCGCAACGAGTTCGGACAGACGCCCACGTTCCTGGCGGCCGTCGGCTTCGACACCGCGCGCCTGCTGCGTCGCCTTTTGGCCCGCGCGGAGACGCACACCCGCGAAGGCGTGCGCGCCGAGTTGATGCGCCTCGACGGCTTCGCCGGCGTGACCGGCGAATTGTCGATGGGCGAAGATCGCAACGTGCACCGGCGCCTGTACCTGCTGCGCGTCGGCCCCACCGCCATCGAAGAGTTGTACTAGATCGTGCCGGCCGACGACCTCGCCCGCATCTTCGGTCCGCACGGCGTGCTCGCCGGCGTGTTCGAGCGTTATGAACATCGCCCCGGCCAGGAAACCATGGCGCGCCTCGTCCGCGATGCGCTGCAAGAGCGGGAGATCGCGCTGATCGAAGCGCCCACCGGCACGGGCAAGACCATCGCGTATCTCATTCCGGCGCTCACGGCCGAACGCCGCGTTATCGTTTCCTCCGGCACCAAAACGCTGCAGGAGCAGATCATCCGCAAGGACGTGCCGGTCGCCGAGCAGGTGCTGGGGCGGACCGTGCGCGCGGTGACGATGAAGGGCCGGCAGAATTACCTGTGCCGCTACCGCCTGAACAACTTCCTGGCCCAGCCCGAGTTCCGCACGCGCGACGAAGCGGCGCGGTGGGACGCGGTCGTCGCCTGGGCGGCCGTCACGGAAACCGGCGACCGCGCGGAGCTGCCCGAACTGCCCGACGACTACGCGGCGTGGAACGACATCTGCTCGTCCGCGGTCACCTGCGCCGGCCATCGCTGCGCGCACCACCAGGATTGCTTCATCACCCGCGCGCGAGCCCGCGCGTCGGCGGCCGATCTGGTCGTGGTCAATCACCATCTGCTGTTCGCCGATCTCGCCGTCCGCCTCGGCAGCGAAGGCGAAGGCCGGGTGCTGCCGGATTACGACGCGGTGATTTTCGACGAGGCGCACCAGGTCGAGGACACGGCGACGTCATACTTCGGTCAGGAGAGCAGTTCGTTTCGCTTCGACGAGTGGGGCCGCGACCTGACGCGCGCGCTGACCGCGGCGAAGGTGCAGGACCCGGCGCTGACCCGCGCGATCACCGCGCTGCGCAAAAGCTGCGAGGCGTTGTTTTCCGCCTACCGCAATCTGCCCGAGTCGCAACTTCGTTTGCGCCCCGAACATTGCGGGCCGGAAGTGCTTGCGGTGTTGGAACAGTTGCACGACGACGCGCTCCACGTGACGGCGCGGCTCGAATCGCTGGCCGCCAAACAGCAAGCCAACGACCTGCCGCCGCTGGCCGCGCGGTTGACCGCGCTCGTTCGCGCGACGGAGGAAATCTGCGCCGCCGATAATCCGGCCTTCGCTTATTGGCGCGAGCTGCGGCCGAAGACGACGATCCTGCGGCAGGCGCCGATCGATCTGGCGAAGGTGATGCAGGACACGTTGTTCGCTTTCACCCGGACGGTGGTCTTCACCAGCGCGACGCTCACCGCGAACAATCGCTTCGACTACATCAAGCAGCGGCTGGGCATTCAGTTCGAGTGCGTCGAGCAGCAACTGCCGACGTGCTTCGACTACGCGCGGCAGTGCGTGTTCTATCTGCCGGCCGAAATGCCCGACCCGCGCGAAGCCGGGTTTCTCGACGCGGCGGTGGCGCAGATCGAACAACTGGTGAACGCGGCGGGCGGGCGCTCGTTCTGCCTGTTCACTTCGATCCGCAACATGGAAGCGGCCTATGCGCTGCTCAAAGACCGCCTGCCCTTCCCGTGCATGTTGCAAGGCGAAGCGCCGAAGCACCGGCTCGTCGAACGCAAACGGCGCGAACCGGAAACGGTGCTGTTCGCCACGGCGAGTTTTTGGGAAGGCGTCGACGTCGCGGGCGACGCGCTGCGCTGCGTGATCATCGACAAGCTGCCGTT